>SXMA01000083.1 GCA_005777515.1 Actinomycetota bacterium
AATTGGTCCCTTTGTAATCAAACTTGAAGCCGAGCGCTGCACGCCTCCTGTTGTAGATCGAATGAAGGAAATATTGCGCTCACATCCTGGAACTAGAGAAGTTCATCTAAAAATTGAGGGTGGCGCAAAGAACACAATTCTTAAGCTCGATGATGGATTAAAAATCACTGCCTCACCAAGCTTGAGCGCAGATCTCAAGTCAATTCTCGGCCCAGATTGTTTGGTTTAAGCAAAGGAATCCTCTGCGGGGTAATTGCTTGCTCAATTAGAATAGTTCAGTGAGCCAGGCCAACTTTGTTAGAACCCTAGACCTAAGGGGTAAAGAGCTATCTAAAGCTCAATACCAAGAGCTGCTTCCCAGGGCTGAAATGGATATCGCCTCTGCAATGAAAGCTATTGAGCCAATTGTTGAATCAGTAAGAAAGGGAAGTGAGCAGACCCTTCTTGATCTAAGTCTCAAATTTGATGGCATTGCACCTAGGGGCCTCAGAGTTCCTCAGAGAGAAATTGATAATGCGCTTGCGCAATTAGATTCAAATCTTGAGAGCATAATTATTGAAGCGATAAGAAGAGTAAGAAGTGTTCATAAGGATCAAGTGCGATCAAGTGCGACAACCAGAGTTGTTGATGGCGGAGAAGTTGAAGAGCGCTGGATTCCTGTTGATCGAGTTGGCCTTTATGTTCCAGGAGGAAAAGCAGTTTATCCAAGTTCAGTGATTATGAATGTAGTCCCAGCTCAAATTGCGGGGGTTAAAAGTATTACTCTGGCATCACCTGCTCAAGTCAATAACTCAGGTTGGCCACATCCAACAATCTTGGCAACCTGTGCAATCCTTGGTATTAATGAAATCTATACAATGGGAGGCGCGCAAGCAATTGCAGCCTTTGCCTATGGAGTTCGCAGCGTTGTTGATGGAATCACCCAAGAGATTTTAGAGCCAGTTGATTTAGTTACCGGGCCAGGAAATATCTATGTAGCAGCAGCAAAGAGAGCGCTGCGCGGCAAAATTGGTATTGACTCGGAGGCTGGACCGACTGAAATTGCAATCGTGGCCGATAAGAGCGCTAGAGCTGGTGAAGTAGCTGCAGATCTAATTAGTCAAGCCGAGCATGACAGTATTGCCGCAGCAGTTCTAATCACAGATTCTTTAGATTTGGCAGATCAAGTGCAAATTGAGCTAAGAAGGAGAGTAATGGCAACTAAGCATAGCCAGCGAATACTCCAAGCGCTTAATGGCATTCAATCAGCAATCGTTATTACAGATAATCTTGAGCAATCTCTTGATGTAGCAAATGCATACGCTGCGGAGCATCTTGAGCTAGTAACAACTGATCCAAAGAGAGATAGCAAGAAAATTAGAAATGCAGGAGCTGTATTTCTCGGTCGCACCTCACCAGTTTCACTTGGTGACTATCTAGCAGGCTCAAACCACGTTCTTCCAACGGGAGGATGCGCCTGTCATTCAAGCGGGCTATCGGTACAAACTTTTTTACGGGGCCTTCACTTTATCTCCTATAACGAGAAAGCCTTTAGCGAGATTGCGCCTAGCGTAATTACCTTTGCAAATGCTGAAGATCTTCCAGCTCATGGTGAAGCGATATCTGCACGCTTTGAATTGGGTAAGGAATCGTAATGAGTGATCGCTGGCCAAATTGGCTCAAATTAAATGAGAGCTTGAAGGATTTGGTGCCATATGGCGCACCTCAAATCTCTCTAGCAAATCGACTAAATACTAATGAGAATCCCTATGAACTAAGTGCAAGCTTGCAGGCAAGTATTAACTCGGCAATAGCGAAGGAAGTGAAAAATCTTAATCGATATCCAGATCGCGATGCGATAAAACTCAGGGGCGCACTTGCCAATGTGATTAAGTGGCAGAGTGGTTTGAGTTTCGGAGTTGGAAATATCTGGGCCGCAAATGGAAGTAATGAGATTTTGCAGAGTATTGCACTTGCTTTCTCTGGTGATGCGATGGGTTTTGAGCCCTCTTACTCTATGCACCCCCTGATTAATCGCTCTGTTGGCAAGAAGTGGATATCTATCCCAAGACAGGCCGACTTCTCAATTGATATCCCTGCCTCTTTAAAAGCCATTAGGGACTTAAAGCCTGGTCTCGTTTATTTAACAACTCCCAATAATCCGAGTGGTAATGCCACAGCTGTTGAGCATGTCGAGCAAATGGCTAAAACTTGCCAAGAAGTAGGAGCAATATTTGTAGTTGATGAGGCCTATGCAGAATTCTCAAATACTTTATCAGCTCTATCTCTATTGAATGAATTCTCAAATTTAATTATCTCAAGAACGATGAGTAAGGCATTTGCATTCGCGGGAGCAAGGGTTGGATACATGATTGCAGATCCGATAATCATTGAAGCAATGTTGTTAATACGATTGCCGTATCACTTAAGTTCTTTAACGCAGGCAGCAGCGCTGGCTGCTCTCACTCATAGCCAAGAGTTATCAGCACAAATTGCAAAGGTTATTGAATCCCGCAAGTTTCTAGCTAAAGAGCTAGAGAGCCTCGGCCTTATCGTTATTGATTCGGAGGCAAATTTTCTGCTCTTTACTGGATTTAAGGAGAGTGCAAGTGAGCTATTTACGAAATTAGTAGATACGGGAGTATTGATTCGCGATGTCTCAATACCTGGACATCTAAGGGTAACAATCGGTACTGAAGATGAGAATAAGGCTTTCCTTGAGGCCTTAACCTCGATCCTTTAACCAACTTGGGCTAACAAGCCAAGATAATTGAGTCGCAAGTGCTGGCCTTGATAGGGGATAATTTCTCCCATGACCAATCCCAGAAAATCTCGCGTGGAGCGCGTTACTAAAGAATCTAGCGTTGTAGTCGAGCTAACCCTTGATGGCACGGGGGTATGCAATGTAGAAACTGGCGTCCCATTTTTTGATCATATGATTTCGCAACTGGGAAAGCATTCTGGTTTTGATTTAATTGTAGAAACCAATGGAGATATCTCTGTAGATTCTCATCACAGCGTAGAAGATACTTCCCTGGCTATTGGACAAGCGCTGCGAGAGGCCCTTGGAGATAAATCGGGGGTTAGAAGATTTGGCAACTCACTAGTTCCACTTGACGAAGTGTTGGTGCAAGCAGCTGTTGATTTATCAGGTCGTCCATATCTGGTTCATCGCGCACCTGAGATAGTTGAATTGATAGGGACTTTTGATACCACCCTTGGAAGACACATTTGGGAATCAATAGTCTCTGAGGCAAGAATTGGGCTACACATCAGAGTTCTTGAAGGAAGAAATGCACACCATGTTCTTGAGGCACAATTTAAAGCTGTAGCACAAGCGTTCAAGGATGCTGTTGCTTTAGATCCTCGCTCTGGAGGAATCCCTTCGACTAAGGGCGTTCTTTGATAGCCATCCTCGATTATGGCTCAGGAAATATTCGTTCTGCACAGAGAGCATTTGAAAAAACAAAACATCAAGTCATAGTCACATCTGATTATCAAGAGGCGGTTAACGCTGATGGCTTAGTAGTTCCTGGGGTAGGCGCTTTTGGATCTTGTATGAAGGCTCTACTAAAAATAGATGGTGACAAAATTATTAGAGAAAGACAGCAAGAGAAGAAGAAAACTCTCGGAATCTGCGTTGGAATGCAAATTCTCTTTCAGACTAGCGATGAGCTACTAAATGGTGAAAGCATTAAAGGGTTGGGAATCTTTCCAGGAAGAGTAGTTCGACTAGAGGCCCCAGTTATCCCACATATGGGCTTTAATGAAGTTAAGGTTGATGAAACAAGTAAATTGTTTAAAGGTATTGAAAAAGAACGTTTTTACTTCGTTCACTCATATGCCGCTAAAGATCCAGTAGCTGGCGCTAACTCTTATTGCGACTATGGTGGAGGATTTCTTGCTGCGATTGAAAGTCAAACAGTTAGCGCAGTGCAATTTCATCCGGAAAAGAGTGGAGCAGCAGGACTTGCTCTAATTGAAAATTGGGTATCTGGGTTATGAAAAAACTAGAACTTCTTCCCGCTGTTGATGTTCGCTCAGGCCAAGCTGTTCGCTTGGTAAAAGGAGATCTATCTGCCCAGAGCAATTATGGATCAGCACTTGATGCTGCCCTTGACTTTCAAAAGGCAGGTGCAGAATGGATTCACTTAGTTGACCTAGACGCTGCTTTTGGAACGGGATTAAATCATGAACTTCTTGCAGAGGTAGTTGGAAAGTTGGATATCAAAGTTGAGTTATCGGGGGGCATCAGAGATGAGGAGAGCCTGGAGCGGGCACTTGCCACGGGATGTCAGCGAATCAATTTAGGCACTGCAGCTCTTGAAAGCCCTGACTGGAGCGCATCGGTAATTAAGAGATTTGGAGAGAAGATTGCAGTTGGCCTTGATGTGCGAGGACGAACGCTAGCAGCAAGAGGTTGGACTCGAGATGGTGGCGATCTCTTTGAAACGCTAGAGCGCTTAGATGGTGATGGTTGCACTCGATATGTTGTAACAGATGTTAATAAAGATGGAACACTTCAAGGACCAAACTTAGAGTTATTGAAAATGGTCTGCGCGGCAACTAGTCGACCAGTAATTGCTTCAGGGGGCATCTCCCAATTAAGTGATATTCAAGCCCTTCGCGAGTTAACTCAAGTTGGTATCGAAGGAGCAATTGTTGGAAAAGCACTTTATGCTCAAAATTTCACACTCGAGCAGGCTCTTGAGGTGGCATATAAATGAGCCTTGCCACACGAATTATTCCCTGTCTTGATGTTAAAGATGGTCGAGTAGTTAAAGGCATTAACTTCCTTAATTTAGTTGATGCGGGGGATCCAGTGGAGATGGCTCAGATATATAACAACGAGGGCGCTGATGAGATTACCTTTCTGGATATCACCGCGAGTAGCCAGGGACGGAGCACAACCCTTGAGGTAGTGCGAAGAAGCGCAGATCAATTATTTATCCCCCTAACGGTTGGTGGAGGGATAAGTAGCACAGATGATGTTAATCAATTGCTTAAAGCAGGAGCCGATAAGGTCTCTATCAATACTGCCACCCTAAAGCGCCCAGAGCTAATAACTGAAATTAGTGAGAGCTTTGGGAGTCAAGTTTTGGTTATTTCAATAGATGCAAAGAGGTCTCGAAGTGGTAGTGGATTTGAAGTAACTACTCATGGTGGTTCTATCTCAACAGGCATCGATGCCCTCGATTGGATTAAAGAGGCAATCGAAAGAGGAGTAGGAGAGATACTGCTTAATTCCATGGATACTGATGGAACTAGAGCAGGATATGACTTGGAATTAATCCGCTTAGTCCGTGCAATTTCTCCTGTTCCCATTATTGCAAGTGGTGGAGCTGGTGATATCTCAGATTTTGCTGAAGCTCTGGAATCAGGGGCTGATGCTCTCCTTGCCGCCAGCGTTTTTCACTTTGGTATCTATAGCATCTCAGATATTAAGCGTGATCTTGATAGAAAAGGCTTTACTGTGCGCCAAGGCAATCAAATAGGTCAGAATTAGGCCATGTCGCAGGAGATAATCAACCGCTTGAGTATGACTGGAGAGTTAATTCCGGCAATTGTGCAAGATTGTGTAAGTAAAGAGGTATTGATGCTTGCATGGGTAAATCTGCAGGCCTATGAAGCAACTTTTGCTACCTCTAAAGCAACTTTTTGGAGTAGAAGTAGGAACCAACTCTGGGTCAAGGGGGAGAGTTCTGGAAATTACCAAGATGTCATAGAAATAAAATACGACTGTGACTCTGACTCACTACTTTTTCTAGTGCATTCACATGGCCCTGCTTGCCATACAGGGCAAACCTCTTGTTTCTATCGAAGCGTTGAGAGAATGTAGATGGAGCGCTTAAGTCTCGAACAATTTCGTGCTTATGCAAAGGAATATAACGTTATTCCCGTTTCCCAACTCCTACTTGCAGATAACGAAACTCCTCTAACTCTGTATTCAAAGTTAGCTCAAAATCGTGAGAATACATTTCTTCTAGAGTCAGCAGAGCATGGTGGAGTATGGTCTAGATACTCATTTATTGGCGTTAGAAGTGAGGCAACCCTAACGGAGAAAAACGGAGTTGCTCATTGGCTTGGAAGTATGCCAGCAGGTGCACCAAATGGAATTGATCCCTTAGAAGCTCTAATGATTTCCTCTAAACATCTTCGATCGCCAAAGATTGAAAATCTTCCCCCATTAACAGGCGGCTTAGTTGGCTATATGGGATATGACTCAGTGCGAAGGCTGGAAAAACTTCCAAATCTAGGAATTGATGAATTAAAGCTCCCAGAGATTGCATTTATGCTGACTACAGATTTAGCTGTTTATGATCATCTTCAAGGAACTGTGATTCTGATAGCTAATGCTATTAATTGGGATGGCTCCGATGAACGAGTAGATATTGCATATCAATCGGCTATAAATCGATTAGATCAAATGCAGGAGGCGCTTCTAAAAAAGATAAATAGCAATATTTCGAATATAGCAAAGAAGGGGACTCCAAGCTTTACTGCTAATTTCACTAAAGATCAATACTGTCTAAACGTTGAAAGTATCAAAGAGCAGATTAGATCTGGTGAGGCATTTCAAGTTGTTTTATCTCAGAGATTTACGATGGATTGCCAGGCATCTCCACTTGATGCATATCGAATGCTGCGGCTCCACAATCCCAGCCCATATATGTATCACTTCAGATTTGCAGATGGGTTAAGCGTTGTTGGCTCAAGTCCAGAGGCGTTAGTCAAAGTCACTGGCAGTGAAGTAATGGTCCATCCCATTGCTGGAACTCGTAAGCGCTCAACAAATCAAGAAGAAGATTTAAGGCTAGGGGAGGAGCTTTTGGCAGATCCTAAAGAACGCGCTGAGCATCTAATGCTGGTAGATCTTGGAAGAAATGATTTGGGAAGAGTTTGCGCACCTGGCAGCGTGAACGTTGTTGAGTTTATGCAGATTGAGAGATATTCCCATGTCATGCATATTGTTTCGACGGTTATTGGCGAGCTAGATAGTACTAAGTCATCTGTGGAGGCTTTGTATGCAGTATTTCCCGCAGGCACCCTCTCAGGAGCACCTAAGCCAAGAGCGATGGAGATAATTGAGGAGTTAGAACCATCAAGACGTGGAA
Organism: Actinomycetota bacterium; assembly: GCA_005777515.1. Lineage (GTDB taxonomy): Bacteria > Actinomycetota > Actinomycetes > Nanopelagicales > Nanopelagicaceae > MAG-120802. Next base: position 7,095 of record SXMA01000083.1, read on the forward strand.
TATATGGTGGCGCAATTGGATATATTGATTTCACTGGAAATCTTGATACCTGTATTGCGATTAGAACTGCAGTGATAAAAGATAAGAAGGCGTATGTGCAAGCAGGAGCTGGAATAGTGGCAGATTCAAATCCAGTTAGTGAATATGAAGAGTGCCTTAATAAAGCTGCGGCAGTTCTTGGTGCAATTGGAGCGGCCAACTCACTAGAACCTGTAAGAGTAAAGGACTAGTTGCGATGAGCGTTCTTGATTCAATAATCGCTGGAGTCCTAGAGGATCAAGCCGTGCGCCAATTGTCTAACTCTGAGCTTGAGGAGAGGATGGCATTAGCTACTAAGCCCCTGGATGTTTTGGCAGCTCTTAGAAGAGAGAAGTTTTCAATCATTGCAGAAGTTAAGCGATCAAGCCCTAGTAAAGGGTCACTTGCCCAAATATCCTCTCCAGAAAAACTTGCACGAAAATATCAAGAGGGCGGAGCAGCAGTGATTAGCGTCTTAACTGAGCAGAGACGCTTTGGTGGATCACTGGAGGACTTTTCAAAAGTTAGAGGCGAAGTATCAATTCCACTTCTACGAAAAGACTTTATAGTCAATGAGTATCTAGTTAAGGAATCAAGAGCCTATGGCGCAGATTTAATTCTTCTTATTGTTGCAGCGCTAGGCGATGATGAATTAAAACAGCTCTATCACTTAGTGAAAAGTCTTGGCATGGAGGCGTTAATTGAGATTCACAATCAGGAAGAACTTGAGCGGGCACTTGCTATAAGTCCAAAAATAATTGGAGTAAATGCACGAAATCTAAAGACTCTAGAGATTGATCAGAGTAATTTCGCAAAACTTCTACCTCTTATTCCATCCGGAATCGTTCGTATTGCTGAGTCAGGTATGTCTGAGCCAAGAGATGGGCAAAGCGCTTTGGTTGCTGGAGCAGATGCGATCTTGGTAGGAGAGGCTCTAGTTAAATCAGAAAATCCTGCGGATAGCGTTCGCGAATTCTTAAAAGTCGCAATCTCTTGAAGGGAAAGTAGACTAAAGGATATGGAGCGCATTGAACTTGTTGGCCACTTCGGTCCCTATGGTGGGCGCTTTGTTCCAGAGGCTCTAATTGGTGCGCTGGATGAATTAGAGGCTGCTCACAACTCTGCTTCTAAAGATCCTGAATTTCAAAGAGAACTTAGCCATCTTCATAAAAGCTACACTGGGCGGCCATCAATAATTACTGAGGCAAAAAGATTTGCTGAACATGCTGGAAATGCAAGGATTCTTTTAAAGCGTGAAGATTTAAATCACACCGGTAGCCATAAGATTAATAATGTTCTTGGTCAAGCACTTCTCACCAAGCGCATGGGTAAGAAGCGGATAATTGCTGAAACTGGAGCAGGTCAACATGGCGTTGCTTCAGCAACTGCAGCAGCCCTACTTGGTCTTGAGTGTGTGGTTTATATGGGCGAGGAAGATACAAAACGCCAATCTTTAAATGTTGCCAGAATGAAGTTGCTTGGTGCAACAGTAATTCCAGTAACCACCGGCTCTAAGACTCTAAAAGATGCTATTAATGAAGCGATGCGCGATTGGGTAACTAATGTTTCAACTACTCACTACCTATTAGGAACTGTTGCTGGGCCACACCCTTTCCCAACTATGGTGAGAGATTTTCACCGCATAATTGGAATTGAAGCAAGGCAGCAAGTATTAGAGATGACCGGAAGACTTCCTGATGCAGTTTTAGCTTGTGTTGGCGGGGGATCTAATGCGATAGGGATATTCCATCCTTTTATTGATGATGCCGGAGTGCGGTTGATTGGTTTAGAAGCTGGTGGTGCTGGAGTTGAAAGTGGTAAACACGCTGCAACTATTGTCGGTGGGACCCCTGGAGTTCTTCATGGCACCAGGTCTTATCTACTTCAAGATAGCGATGGGCAAACCATCGAGTCTCACTCAATTTCTGCCGGCCTTGATTATCCAGGAGTAGGCCCAGAGCATGCATACCTGCATGACATTGGACGAGCTGAGTATCGAGCAATTACCGATGATCAAGCGATGCATGCCTTCTCGCTACTTTCAAAGAGTGAGGGGATAATTCCAGCAATCGAGACTGCGCACGCTCTAGCTGGAGCGCTTCAGGTAGGAAATGAATTGGGAAGTGGTGCAATCCTTCTTATTAATCTCTCAGGACGCGGCGATAAAGATGTTCAAACTGCTGCGCAGTACTTTGGAATTCCGCTCTAGGAAAATTGCAATCAATGGATAAAGAGAGTTTGGCGCAAGTTTTTGCACGAGCGAAGAGCGAAAATAGAGCAGCCCTAATCGGTTACATGCCAGCGGGATTTCCAACCCTTGAAGGATCTAAAGAATTAATAAGGGCGCTAATTGCTGGGGGAGTAGACATCGTCGAAGTGGGTTTTGCATATAGCGATCCAGTTATGGATGGCGCGATAATTCAGGAGGCTGCTGAAATCGCTCTAAGAAATAAGACTGGCGCTAAAGAAGTTCTGGAAGTTGTTTCTGGCGTGAGTGTTCCATCTCTAGTTATGTCTTATTGGAATCCCATTGAGCGGTATGGAGTCAAGGAATTCACAGAGGCTCTTGCTAGTGTGGGAGGAGTCGGGGTCATAACACCAGATTTAACTATCGAAGAATCAGGTGATTGGATTGATGAGACAGAGAGAAATGATTTGCGACGTGTATATGTTGTTGCTCCCAGCACAGATGATTCAAGATTAGCTAAAGTTGCAGATAAGTGCTCTGGATTTGTTTATGCAGCTAGCCTCATGGGGGTAACTGGCGCAAGAAACTCTCTCTCAGATAGCGCCAGTGAATTAGTTGCAAGACTTCGCAAGGTCACAAATCTTCCAATCGCAGTAGGACTTGGAGTTTCCACTGCTAATCAGGCTGCAAGCGTCGCAAAGTTTGCCGATGGGGTCATTGTGGGCTCAGCATTTATTAAGTTAGTACTACAGGCTCCTGATATTAGCCAGGCATGCAGAGAAGTCACCTCGTTAGCTCGTGAGTTGTCAGATGGGGTTAGGCAGGGCCGAGTCGGCTAGTTTCTGGAACTTGGTTTAGACTTAGAGCCATACATAGGTAAGTAAATTCAAAGGGGTAGGAATAGTGCCAAAAGAACCGCGCCAAAGAAAAGTAAGTAACTCTGTCAAGTCGGGAGATACTGTCACTAGAAATATCGTGATTGGCATGATTGCACTTGTAGTCGTATCTGGAGTTATCTTCACTGTTTTAGATAAGCGATCTGGTTCTAGCGTTGCACTTCCTGCATCGATTGAGAGCATCTCAAGTGCAAACAATGGTGAGCCATTAACTCCTACGATTTCTCCAGAGGCAGACTATGGCGTGGTCTTTAACGCCGATAGCCCACTAAAAATTGATATCTGGGAAGATTTTCAATGCCCATATTGCAAGTTCTTTGAAGATGCGATGGGCGATTATATAGATACTCTAATTAGAGATAAGCAAGCAAAAGTTACTTACCACATGGCATCATTTCTCGGGCAAGAGTCAGTTCGCGCCTCTAATGCTGCAAATTGCGCAGTACCTGAAGGAAGATTTATTGAGTATCACAGAGCGCTCTTTGATATCCAAGGTGGGGAGAACAGCGGGCTATTTTCTAATAAGAATCTTGTAGAAGTTGGCACGCGCCTTGGAATAACTAGTGAGAGCTTTGCCAACTGCGTCAATAACAATGAATCAGACGATGTAGTTAAGAACGTAGCATCTTCAATGAAGAAAAATGGCGTTGAAGGAACTCCGACGGTATTTATCAACGGCAAGCCGTGGAATCGCACCACCTCTGAATTTAGATTAGAGGAGTTTAAGGCGGCGGTCGAAGCAGCTAAGCAGTGATCTTTGCTGCTATCCCTTCGCCATCTCAGTCTCAGATAGAGATTGGGCCGCTAACTTTTCACTTCTATGCCTTAAGCATAATTACAGGAATTATTGCTGCTGTTTTTATTGGAAATCGGAGATATGTTGCTCTTGGTGGCAGAGCAGGGGTAGTTAGTGATGTTGCAATCTATGCAGTTCCATTTGGAATTATCGGTGGTCGCCTCTATCACGTAATTTCCTCACCGCAGGCATATTTTGGAGCAAATGGTGATGCATTAAGTGCGCTCTACATCTGGCAAGGTGGACTTGGAATCTGGGGAGCAATTTCCCTTGGACTTCTTGGCGCATATATTGGATTTCGCAGGAATAAATCTCGAGGCGATGTTTCCTTTGCAAGCTTTGCTGATGCGCTTGCTCCAGGGTTATTGATTGCTCAAGGCATTGGACGTTGGGGGAATTGGTTTAATAAAGAACTCTTCGGACGAGAGCTAAATGCTCCATGGGCCCTTGAAATTCCAGCTACTTATCGCCCATTTGGATATTCAAATGTTGAGACATTTCATCCGGTATTTTTATATGAATCAATCTGGTGCTTTGTTGCAGCCCTAATTTTGATCAAAGTAGGATCTAGTAGGAAGCTTGCTCCGGGTTCAATTTTTGCTCTCTACGTCGCGCTTTACTGTCTAGGAAGAGCTCTAATTGAGACGATTAGAATCGATGAAGCGAATTTAATTTTTGGTGTCAGGCTCAATGTTTGGACGAGCGTTGTGCTGCTCTTTGCCTCCCTTATCTACTTGCGCCAGAATCAACTATCGAAAGAATCGAGTGTAAAGTAACCTCGTGAACCAATCTGATTTAGAGAAGAGAAATTCTGCGCATCGCACTCATAGATCAGGATGGCTAAGAGCTGCGGTATTAGGTGTTAATGACGGGTTAGTTTCGACCGCAGCGCTCATGATTGGAATTGTCTCAGCACAAAAAAATGATTTTGTAGTCACTGTTGGTCTGGCAGGAATTGCAGCAGGAGCGATGTCAATGGCTGTCGGCGAATATGTCTCGGTTAGGTCGCAGAACGATATTGAAGAGTCAGATCGAATCTTGGAGCTGGAGCATCATCGAATTGATCCAGTGGGAGAACTTGAAGAATTAACTCAAATTTATCAATCAAGAGGTTTATCTAGAGCAACAGCTGAAAAAGTTGCTCAAGAACTTCATGCCCATGACGCACTCGGTGCCCATCTACGAGATGAGTTGGGGCAATATGAATTAACGAAGGCTCGTCCAATTCAGGCAGCGATTGCCTCTGCTCTTAGCTTCACACTTGGTGGAGCGATTCCTCTCATTGGAGCTCTTGCCCCAAGTCTTGGCGGGAAAGCAGTTTCAATTGTTGCAATTACATTCCTTGGTCTACTAATTGCCGGAGTAATTAGCGCAAAGACTTCTGGGTCAAAGATATGGCGACCAACCCTTCGAATCCTGCTTGGTGGCGCTCTAGGAATGGCGATTACCGCATCGGTAGGTCAGATTGCCCATATCTCTGGGCTCTAGCACGCGCCAAAAAAGCTACTTCTTGATAGATTAATGCTCCTCAAAGGGCCGTCGTTGTCCCAGTAACTTCGAGAACAAAATAAGAAAAAATTCGAAGCAACTAATTTTTTATGGGAGCGATAAGTGGTCTTCTCATCTCTACCGAAGGCAGTAGGTCTCTATGACCCGGCCAACGAGCATGATGCTTGCGGTGTTGCGATGGTGGCTACCCTCAACA
>SXMA01000084.1 GCA_005777515.1 Actinomycetota bacterium
TATTGATTCAAGGTGAGCAACTTAAATATCAGCTAACGCCTCTTGAGTCATTAGGGGCTCTTGCAAAATCTCCAACCGCCAAAGCGTCTAATCTTGTGAGCATTAATCGCTTTGATGATCCGTGGAATAGAGAAGTTTTGCGTGGCATTAGAGCGCCCGGCACTGGCTTCCTTTTTCAAATAATGCTGGGAACTATGCGATTTTGGTATGGACGAGACTTTGTTGTCGTTTACAAGAGGCGGCCAGTATGGGTTTTAGCGTTCAAGGGCGAGAAATATGAGCGCTGGGTTATTCCCGTAGAGCAAAATCAAAGCGTTATAAGTGAGTTACGGAAACAGATCGACCGGGGTGGGGGCAGTTAGTAGAGCGCCACACTCTGCGCAACTGGCATTATCAAGCAGATACATCTCAATTTCATAGTTTTCAGGATTAAACGATGCAGTTATATTAATTAGACTGCTTTGACAATATGGGCATATTGGCGTGGGAATCCCACGGATATCACCCATTTTCTTCTTCTTCATGATCGTGTTCATCGCCATGTTCATCACCATGTTCAATTCCAGATTCATGGCTGTGAATATGCACTACATCTAATTGACTAACTAAGCCCCACATAATTAAAACTCCAACAATTGTTGACACCAGTGTCCAGCGAGATTTATGACGAGCATGTGCCTCGGGCAAGATATGGCTTGTGGCAAGGTAGATGAGAATTCCCGAAAAAGCTGCCAGATAGAGCGCAGTTAAGTTTTCATTGAGTACCAAACTTGATCCAACTGCTGCTCCAGTTATTCTGGCAACAGCGTCTATGCCAATTAGCAAAACACCTTTACGGGTCCACTTACCACTTTTAATTAGAATTGAGACCGTGTTCAATCCATCGCTAAATGCGTGCACGAGGAGAGCGACGAAAACTGCCATTCCAAGCTTTTCATCGACAGCAAAGGCAACTCCCAGTGCTAGGCCATCAAGAAAGACATGGCCAGCTATAGCAAAAGCGCCAAGCCCACCTGCAATGTTTACTCGATGCTGATGATCATCACTGAAATCAGATTCTGCTGGCTCATGAGTTCCAAAGAATTTTTCGAATAAGTGAAGCGTTAAAAAGCCGGCAACAAGAGCTACCGAAACTGCTGGCGCTCCAAGAAGTGTTGCTGATGACATTTCAAAGACTTCAGGTAAGAGATCAAAGGCAACAAGTCCTAAAAGAAGTCCGGCAGCAAGGCCAAGAACTAGATGGAGGCGATCTTTAGCCTTGAGAGCGAGCAGGCCGCCGGCGGCGGTGGCCAAAGCGGTAGCAGCGGCAAGAAGGATAGGTAGGTTCATGGGGCAGAAGTTAGCACAAATGAGAATCATTTTCATTAAGGGGGTTAAGGGATTTCAGCGTGTCTCGGGGGGTAAAATTGGGGTCCTGCGCCCAGCTTCCTTTGTGAACTGCGACCGGTGCGCACCGCCTGCAGCCAGCCGGATGGAGATCACCATGGCAGATCGTCTTGAAGTAATTGTTAGCCTGGCCAAAAGGCGCGGCTTTGTTTTCCCCTCATCTGAAATCTATGGCGGTCTTCGCGCATCCTGGGATTACGGCCCACTTGGGGTTGAGTTAAAAAATAACGTTAAGCGCCAATGGTGGAAATCAATGGTGACAGGACGTGAGGATGTTATTGGTCTTGATTCCTGCGTCATATTAGCTAAAGAAGTTTGGGAAGCATCAGGACACGTTGAGACCTTTAGTGATCCGCTAACTGAGTGCACCAAGTGCCATAAACGATATCGCGCTGATCATCTAGAAGAGGCTTATGAAGCAAAGCATGGAAAGAAGCCAACATCTCTATCTGAAATTAACTGTCCGCATTGTGGCAACAAAGGTAAGTTCACCGTTCCAAAACAATTCTCAGGGCTATTAAAAACTTTCCTAGGACCAGTTGAGGATGAATCAGGCCTTGCATACCTAAGACCAGAGACTGCTCAAGGAATTTTTATTAACTTTGATAATGTGGCAACGACTGCTCGAAAGAAACCACCATTTGGAATCGGCCAGATTGGTAAGTCATTTAGAAATGAGATTACTCCAGGAAATTTCATCTTCCGCACCAGAGAGTTTTAACAGATGGAGATGGAGTTCTTTGTCGCCCCAGGAAGTGATGAAGAGTGGCATCAAAAGTGGATTGACACCAGACTTGCTTGGTATGTTGATTTAGGAATTAATCCGCAGCGCCTTCGTTTATTTGAACATCCGAAAGAGAAGCTCTCCCATTACTCCAAGCGAACTGTTGATATTGAATATAACTTTGAATTTGCCGGAACCCAATGGGGAGAGCTTGAGGGAATTGCCAATCGAACCAACTTTGATCTAAAGGCCCACTCTGAAAAGTCAGGTAAAGATCTCTCCTTCTTCGACCAAGAGAAGAATGAGCGCTGGTTTCCCTATGTTATTGAGCCTGCAGCAGGGGTTGATCGCTGTGCCCTAACCTTCTTAATGGATGCCTATAGCGAGGATGAGGCGCCTAATTCCAAGGGGGAAATGGAAAAGAGAGTTGTTCTCCGTCTTGATTATCGACTAGCTCCGGTAAAGGTTGCAGTTCTTCCGCTATCTAGAAATGCAGATCTCTCACCCAAAGCAAGAGATTTAGCCGCAGCGCTTCGCAAGAATTGGAGCGTTGACTTTGATGATGCTGGAGCAATTGGCAGGAGATATCGCAGACAAGATGAGATCGGTACTCCTTATGCAATCACTGTTGACTTTGATACTTTAAATGACAATGCGGTAACAATCAGAGAACGTGATTCAATGAAGCA
>SXMA01000019.1 GCA_005777515.1 Actinomycetota bacterium
ATGTGATCCTCTCGGTTCAGCCGCTAAGCCCAGATCAGGCTAGTAATCTAAAAGTCGGCGCAATTACTATTTCATTTCTCTCAAGTGTTAGCGCTAAAGAGAGCATTGATGCACTTGCTAAATCTGGAGCAACAGCCTTTTCACTAGAGGCGCTACCCAGGATTTCAAGAGCGCAATCAATGGATGCACTGACTTCCCAAGCCCTCTGCGCTGGCTATAAAGCAGCGCTGGTGGCAGCCGAGCTTTCTCCGCGCTTTTTCCCATTGCTTATGACTGCTGCGGGAACTGTTACTCCTGCAAATGTTTTAGTTCTTGGCGCAGGCGTTGCGGGGCTTCAGGCAATTGCAACTTCTAGAAGGCTAGGTGCAGTTGTCTCTGCCTATGATGTTCGCCCATCATCTGCTGATGAAGTTAAATCGATGGGCGCTACTTTTATTGATTTAGAGTTAGAAGCACTGGAAGGCTCTGGAGGTTATGCCAGAGAGATGAGTGAGGAGCGCGCAGCAAAACAGCGAGAACTGCTTACCCCATACATCACAAAATCTCATGTTTTGATTACTACAGCAGCAGTGCCAGGAAGAGCTGCTCCGATGCTAGTGACAAAGCAGATGTATCAAGCGATGGCCCCCGGTTCAGTAATTGTTGATCTAGCTGCTGAAAGCGGTGGAAATGTTGAAGGATCAAAGCCAGGTGAAGTAATTACAGTTGGAAATTCAGTTTTGCTCTGGGGCGGAAAAGATGTCCCAAGTCAATTGCCATTTCACTCTTCCTACTTACTTTCAAGAAATATGGTCAACCTTCTGCTCTTGATGGTTAAAGATGGCGCAATTGCTCTGGATTTCTCTGATGAAATCATTGATGCCTCAGCCTTAACCCATGGTGGAAATCTAAGGAAGGGGTCCTAAAGCAATGGAAGCTATGGCGATAATTTCCATTTTCACACTCTCTATATTTGTTAGATTTGAGGTAGTTTCCAAGGTCTCATCCACTCTTCACACCCCACTTATGAGCGGTGCCAATGCAATTCACGGCGTTATCTTGGTTGGCGCCATCATTGTGGCCGACCATAGCGATAACTCGCTAGAACTTGGTTTATCGCTAGTTGCAATTGTTCTTGCCACAATCAATATGGTTGGTGGATTTGTCGTCACAGATCGCATGCTTGAGATGTTTAAAGGCAAGGGAGCAAAAAATAAAGGCTCTGGTGATAAGTAAATGAGCCGCTTTTTATATGAATTAATCGGTCTTAGCGCTGGCGTGATGTTCATTCTGGCACTTAAGGGGCTATCTCATCCAAGAACTGCAAGGCGTGGAAATCTTCTAGGAGCAGCGGGAGCAACAATTGCAACCCTTGCAGTCTTTTTCTACAGCAGCGATGGCGAGCTGCCCCTAAATAATCTTGGCTGGATCTTAGGAGCAATTGCTTTTGGTTTAATTATTGGAGTTCCTGCAGCAAGAAGAGTCCAGATGACAGCGATGCCGCAATTAGTTGCGCTCTTTAATGGCGTTGGCGGCGGAGCAGCAGCTCTTGTTGCAATTGTTGAATATCTAAAGCTAGGCCAGAGCGCATCAACCACAGTTGTTATCGCTACAGTATTTACAGTCATCGTTGGCTCAACTTCATTTTCTGGATCAATTGTCACCTTCCTAAAGCTTCAAGAGTTGATGACCACTCGCCCTGTGGTTTTTGCAGGGGGAAGATTTGTTATCGCTGGAACTCTTCTTGCCACACTTGGATGCGCTGGCTGGGTTGTCTCATCACTTGGCACTACCCCACTGCTAGTTCTTGCAGGTCTTTCACTTGCCTTTGGTATTTTATTTGTGCTTCCAGTTGGCGGAGCCGATGTTCCTATTGTCATCTCATTACTAAATGCCTTCACTGGTTTAACTGTTGCCGCTGGCGGCTATGTCCTTGATTCGACGCTGTTAATTATTGCTGGAACTCTAGTCGGCGCCTCGGGAACAATTCTTACTCGCTTGATGGCAGAGGCTATGGGGCGCTCGCTCTTTGGCACTTTGTTTGGAGCATTTACTGCAAAGCCGCAAGATAGTTCAGGCACTGGGGAAGATCGGCCAGTGAAATCAGGATCACCTGATGATGTAGCTATTTTGCTTAACTATGCGCGCAGAGTTGTAATCGTCCCAGGCTTTGGTCTGGCAGTTGCCCAAGCTCAGCACACGGTTAGAGAGCTTGCAGACCTCTTATCTGCCAAGGGAGTTGATGTGGCTTATGGAATTCACCCAGTTGCAGGTCGCATGCCAGGTCATATGAATGTTCTCCTGGCTGAGGCCAATGTGCCATATGAGCAGTTATCTGAGATGGATGAAGTTAATCCAACATTTCCACAAACTGATGTTGCCCTAATTATTGGAGCAAATGATGTAGTCAATCCTGCTGCAAAAACAACTCCAGGATGTCCAATCTATGGCATGCCAATTCTTGATGTAGCGCAAGCAGGAAATGTCATTTTCCTAAAGAGATCTATGAGACCAGGCTTCGCTGGAATTGAGAATGAACTTCTCTTTGACTCTAAGACCACACTTCTCTTTGGGGATGCAAAGGCCTCTTTAACAAAGGTAGTAAGCGCTCTTAAAGCCCTTTAAAACAATTAAGTAAGAGTAGGTCTACTATCTAGCCATGGAGTCGTTAGTTCTTTTAGTTTCAATTATTGTCTTTCCAGCCATGTTTGGTGGACCTATCGCACTCTTGCTATCACTCTATCGACCAGCGGGTATGTCAAACTTTCGCAGAATCTTCATTATTATATTTGCAATTCTCTCAAGCATCGTCGGAATCTTTCTGCTTGTTGAAAATGTCAGCCGAGGAGCAAATATTATTGGAGCACTTGGTTTAAGCACTGGCCTTGGATCGCTATGGCAATTGAAGAAAAATGGAAAACTAACTCCTTAAAATTTCTTTAAGGAGTTTCTCTGGTGGAGGTGCCGGGAATCGAACCCGGGTCCTTCGACACTGAAACAGGGCTTCTACGGGCGTAGCGCGCTATTCGTTTTCTCTGTCCCGGTTCTCTCGCACGCTAGTAACCGACAGACTCAGTTGTGAAAGATTTCCTTACCGATAGCCACAACAACTTCGGTTAGTAAGCCCCCCTATCGACGTTGGGTTCTGAGGCGGGGAGCGCGCTCAGGCCAACGGATTACTTAGCTCGCTTAGGCAGCGAGGCGGTAATCAGACGAAGTTTTATCTGCGTCTGTATGTGTGCACGGGTTTTTGTGGTTAACGAGATCATCCCGGCTTCCTCGGCCCGCTTCCCCTGGCTCAACAAACGAAGTCGAGACCGTTCACCCCCGCGATTAACGTGGATTAGAAGCTGTATGCAAATTATAGAGCAGAGATAGGACTTCAAAAAACCTAGCAGATACGCTCAGTAGCGCTATAACTGAGAATCAATCTTCGTATCTCTTTGATTTACCCCTACTACTTTTTCCAGTTGAGCGATGAGAGAGCTCTCGATCAATCTCGCGGTTTGCCTGTTTTTCCATCAGCGTTGCACGCTTGTCGTGGGCTTTCTTGCCTCTGGCTAGTGCAATCTCAACTTTCGCTTTGCCATCTTTAAAATAGAGTGAGAGTGGAATAAGAGTAAGTCCACTTTCCTTTAAGGTTCCAATTAGGCGGTTTATCTCTCGCTTACTCATTAATAGCTTTCTATTTCGCCTTGGTTCATGGTTGGTCCAAGAGCCTTCGTTATATTCAGGAATATGAACACCGCTTAGATATATCTCGCCATCTTGGATCATTCCATAACCATCAGTAAGTGTTGCTCTTCCGGCTCTTAGGGACTTAACTTCGGTGCCAACAAGGACCAGGCCTGCTTCAAAAACCTCATCGATGAAATAGTCATGTCGCCCCTTCTTATTCTGGGCAATTAATTTCTTTCCTATTTCTTTTACCACGGCTCAAGGGTATCTCCCCTGGCCAAGATATCCCTGTTAACTAACTGCTTTGAGCTAATCCTTTGAGATAAAGGATGCTAAACCGCCTAAGACTTGGAGTGATTTAAGGCCAATCTCATTAGGGGCTACTGCCAGATCAGGAGTTATTCCAACTTCCTCAATGATGCGACCCGATGGAGTTAGAAAGAGTGCAACAGTTAGCTCTAGTTTTGAACCGTCATCTAGCGAGATGAGCTCTTGAACTGAGCC
>SXMA01000085.1 GCA_005777515.1 Actinomycetota bacterium
ACATGTTGGCTAGGCGGTCTCTGGTCTAATCCAGAGTATCGAGGATCTGGCGCGGTTAGAGCAATTTTTAATTACATGGATTCTGTTGCTAGTAAGCGTGGCTGGATGGTTCAAGGTTTGGGAGTGATGGAGAGCAATACCAGCGCAATTTCTGTCTTTGAAAAGTATGGCTTTACCAAACGAGGCGACCGCGTTGAAAGTAGAGGAAAGCCAGGAAACTATTACTTTAGAATGATTAAGAGCTTATAACTTCCCAAGAAAATCAGGATTATCATCGGGCGGAGTTATTTTCCACTTGCGCCTTCCTCGCCCGTTTCCTTTTGGGCGACCAGCAATAATCCAGGCAATAGAGCCAATAGCTGGAACAAAAATAATAATGACTAGCCAAGCCCATTTAGGCAGACTTCGAATGTTATTTTCTGTAGTGCGCGAGCAATCAATGATGCTAAATATCATCAATGCCAGAGTGATAATTGCAGCTATTACTGCCCATTTGACCATGGATTTATTTTACCGCGCCACTAACAAGGCCGCTAAAGAAAGAGCTGCAGCATAAATAATCTGAATTCGACCAGTTTTAGCCAATAGGTCGACTAGCTCCATACCGCTTGCGCCTTGCTTTACCGATCTAACAGATTTAATCGCAAGTGGCGCGCTTATTAAAGCTATTAGGTAGTAGGGGGAGAAAATACTTAAAGCGGGTGAAATCACTAGAGCAAAGAAGATTAGCCATCGATATAAATCGCGGCACTGGGCATCACCGATGATTACTGCCAGGGTTCTCTTTCCTACCTGAGCATCTTTAGGCAGATCTCTTAAGTTATTTAAGGTAAGAATTGCACATGAGAGAGCCCCTAGAGCAAATGAAGCAAGAAGGACTTCTGAGGATAATTGCTCAACATGAACATAGTAAGTTCCATTTGTAGCAATAACTCCAAAGAAGATAAACACTGAGACCTCGCCAAATCCCATATATCCATAAGGTTTAGAGCCAGCGGTATATCCCCAAGCAGCAGCGATCGAGATTAAACCAATTGGAATTAGCGCCCAGGAAGTTCTATAAGAGAGCAAAAGCCCAGCGAGGGCAGCTAGAGCAAAGGATAGGAAAGCTGCATTTCTTACTTTGATTGGTTTTGCAAGCCCCGATGCCACCAAGCGAATTGGTCCAACTCGGTCGTTATCAGTGCCTTTAATTCCATCTGAATAATCATTTGCATAATTGACTCCAATTTGAAGGGATAAAGCGACGATCAAAGCAAGAAAAAAGTGAAGTAGTGAAGCGTTATAGCCAGCAAATGCAGTGCCAACTACGACCGGCGCTATTGCAGCATAGAGCGTTTTGGGTCTTGCCCCCTGAACCCACTGCTCAGCTGTTGTCATCTCTTAACTTTCTTCTATCGGGCTTTCCTATTGATAGATAAGGAATATTAGAGACTCTTACTAGCTCCTTTGGTGAGGCATGAGAGCCGAATTTATTAGTTAACTTACTTCTTACCTCATCGAGTGCAATATTGCTGGTTGTTGCGATACAGAGCTTCTCTCCCCATTCAGCATCTGATTTGGCAAATGCCACGATTTGAGGATTTGAGTACTCATCTTGCAGATAGCTCTCGATAGCACTTAGGGAAATTTTTTCACCGCCCGAGATAATTTGATCATCTGCTCTTGCCTCCACTACTAAATCTCCATCTTGGATAAAACCCAAGTCACTTGTTATAAACCAACCATCTTGAATAGGAAAGCCGCCCTCCAAATAACCATAGGCAATCTGTGGGCCTTTAAGAGCAATTCGCTTATCGATAATTTGGATTGAAACTCCATCAAGTGCCTTGCCATCATAAACAACGCCTCCTGATGTTTCACTCATGCCGTAGGTAGTAATTACTGTAATCCCTAAATCTTGAGCTTTCTTTTTTAAACCAAGATCTAAACGAGCTCCACCAACAAGTACAGCTTTACAGCTCTGCAAATGTTCTAATAGTTGCTTATCTGAGTGCACTGCTCGAAACAACTGTGTTGGAACAATTGCGCTAAATTCAGCCTGGTTATCTACCCCAACCGTTATTGTGCCAAGTTCTACTGATCTAACTAAAACATTAATTCCTGCAATGTGAGTTGTTGGTAAGAGAAGAGACCATCTCTGCCCAGGGTTAGCGCTTAAGAACTTATGACTTGCTCTTGCGCTTGCAATAAGTGATTGAGCGGTAAGAAGAACTGATTTGGGATTTCCGGTAGAGCCAGAAGTTTTTACAATTAGAGCTACCTTGGGGTCAACCTCAAGCTCTTCTAACGGCGCGGTACTAAGGGCTGGTCCATCCTTTAGGGCCAGCAAGAGCTTTTCAAGAAAGTGTGGCATCGACCACGCAGGCTCGATGATCTGCACTTCTCGCTTTACCGCAAGTTCCATAACCGACATAGGGTATGCCATATGAGCAAGCCAATTAAGCGCCAGATGGGTAGTCGAACCATTCCAAAGTGGGAAGTTGGGCAAGATGCGCGTGAATTTAGCGATGTCCGTTATGAAACTGCAGAGGGTATGGCGAAGATAACAATCAATCGTCCCCAGGTGCGCAATGCATTTCGACCAGAGACACTTTTTGAATTAGAGCGCGCATTTACCTTTGCAAGAGATGATGAAAAAGTTGGCGTAATAATTTTGACTGGTCAAGGTGATGAAGCTTTCTGCTCTGGTGGCGATATTTCAGTTCGCGGTGATGATGGATATATTGGAAGTGATGCAGTCGGAAAGAAAGGCATTGGAAGATTAAATGTTTTAGATCTTCAGGTGCAGATTCGCCGCACTCCAAAACCAGTGATTGCAATGGTTGCGGGCTGGGCAATTGGCGGCGGACATGTTCTTCATGTGGTCTGCGATATCACTATCGCTGCAGAGAATGCCAAGTTTGGTCAGACCGGACCAATGGTTGGATCTTTTGATGGTGGCTATGGCGCGGGTCTTCTTGCAAGACATGTTGGTCAGAAAAAAGCTCGCGAGATTTGGTTTATGTGTCGCCAATATGATGCCAAAGAAGCTTTAGAGATGGGGCTTGTTAATACTGTTGTTCCAGTTAGTCAGCTAGAGGCTGAAACAGTTTCTTGGGCAAGAGAGATGTTGCGCCACTCTCCTATGGCACTTCGCCTATTGAAAGCTGGACTTAATGCAGCTGATGATGGACTTGCTGGAGTTCAACAGTTAGCTGGAGATGCCACTCTACTCTTTTACTTGACTGAGGAAGGCCAAGAAGGTCGGGATGCATATAAAGAAAAGCGCGAACCTGACTTTAATAAGTTTCCTAAACGTCCTTAAAAAATGTCACTGACGCTTGAGGAGGCCTTAGCCTCACTTCGAGTTCTTGCACTTCCCATGCGCACTACATTTCGCTCACTTAATATTAGAGAAACAGCGCTATTTAAAGGTGAAAATGGCTGGGGAGAGTTTGCGCCATTTGTTGAATATTCCGATCAAGAATCACTGCCATGGCTAGAAAGCGCTATTGAGGCTGCAGATAAACCACTTTCACCAGCGCTTCGTGAATTGATTCCTATTAATGCCACAGTTCCGGCTTCAAATGATGAAGCAGAGATTGAACAAATCCTCTCTTGGTATCCAGGAATTGATACTGTGAAGATAAAAGTTGGAACAGGCATCAAAGAAGATCTAGCGCGCATTGCGGCAGTGAGAAAACACCTTCCAAAAGCAAAGATTCGCATTGATGTTAATGGATCCTGGAGCGTTAAAGAGGCACTCTTTAATGTCAGTGCCATTTGTGAGGTAACAGGGAATTCACTTGAGTATGTCGAGCAGCCTGTCTTAAGTTTGAGTGAGTTAAAGCAATTGAAAGAAGAGATGAAAATAGATTTGCAGATTGCCGGTGATGAAGTTCTTAGAAAGGCAGAAGATCCTTTTGCAATAAATCTTGATGGGGCAATTGATGTTTTGATGTTAAAGGTTTCACCTCTTGGAGGCATCAAGCGAGCATTGGAATTAGCAAGCCATCATAAATTGCCAGTTGTGGTATCTAGCGCCTTAGAGTCAGCAGTCGGAATTTCTTATGGCCTAGCCCTTGCTGCAAGAGTTCCCAATCTGGATTATGCCTGCGGCCTTGGAACTAGCGCTCTCTTTAAACAAGATGTGAGCGATATTCCAATTGTTAATGGGGCGATAAAGGCCACAAACTATCCAATAGAACTAGAACGAATTGAAAGATTTGAATTAAAGGGAGAGCGCCTAGAGTGGTGGCGCAATAGGATTAGTCGAGTATGGAATTTGAGGCGCCCCGCATGAGTAATTCAACAGCGCTTGCTCGAGGCATTATTAAGCAATTAATCGAGCTTGGAATCAAAGATGTCGTGCTTTCTCCGGGCTCTCGCAACGCGCCTTTATCAATTGCCCTTTTTGAAGCATCTGAGAAGGGCCTAATAAATCTTCATGTCCGTATTGACGAGAGAGGCGCGGCATTCTTCGCCCTTGGAATCTCAAAGGCAAGCGCTCGATATGTTCCAGTTGTCTGCACCAGTGGAACAGCAGTGGCTAACTACTATCCAGCCCTACTTGAAGCCCATCACAGTGATATCAACTTACTTCTGCTCACCGCAGATAGACCAGCACGTCTTCGAAAGACTGGCTCAAATCAGACTACAGATCAAAGCAAACTCTTTGGCACTTTCGTAAGGGCAAGTTTTGATACCGACAAAGATCTTGATTTATCAAAGGCTCTAAGTGGAAGTGGGCCAGTTCATGTGAATCTGCAATTTGATGAACCACTTCTTGATAAGAATAACTCTGATTGGCTCTCTGGGATAAAAGTTAAGACTCAAAAAAAGAGCACGGGACAATCTATTGAGATAAATACTGAATCAAAGAAATCTCTAGTCATAGTTGGTCATGATCGAGCAGGATTTAGCGTTGCTGAAATTGAGCGATTTGCAAGGGACTTAGCAGCGCCACTTATTGCTGAAGATCCATTAGTTTTTGAAGGCGCAATTGCCCATGCTCCGATTGTCTTATCGGATGAAAAGGCAAGAGTTGCTTTAGCTGCAGAGAACGTTTTTGTGATTGGAAGAACTACCCTTTCTAGAAGCATCAATGCTTATATTCAAGGGGCAAAGAGGGTAATAGTTATTGATCCTCGCACCGAAAACATTGACACATCTAGAACTTCAGATGAGATTTATACTCAAATCCCGAAGCTTAAAAAGCCTTTAGATATTGACCAAAGTTGGCATGAATTATGGAAGAAGTATGAAGCACTAGCTGCTATTGCTTTGTCAGTTCTTCCAGAGTGGTCCGAGGCTGAGTTAGCAACAGTTATTGCTGAGGAACTAGAGGATGATACAGCCTTATTTATCTCATCCTCTAGACCAGTCAGAGATTTTGAAAGTTTTGCTGTGCCAAGATCTAGCTTAATAACTTATGCTAATCGAGGTCTTGCAGGAATTGACGGCAATATCTCAACAGCTCTTGGAGTTGCCACACAACATAGCGAGAGTTATGCAGTAATTGGAGATTTAGCTTTCCTGCACGATGTTTCAGCCCTTGCCAATCCAACACAAGATAACTTAACCATCATTGTTGTTGATAATAATGGCGGCGGAATCTTCTCAACTCTTGGGCAGAGAGGCAGTAAAGGCTTTGAAAAGATTTTTGGCACACCACACGGGGTTGATATTTCAAGTGTGGTTAAGAGCTTTGGAATCTCTTCGCAGCAAATTAGTAGCGCAAAGGAGCTTCATATTGCTCTGCAACAAATCCACACTGGACTTCATGTAATTGTGGCCAAGATGCCTGATAGAGAGCAAAACGCTGATTCAATTGCTGCAGTATTAAAGAAATATAGCCAGTTAGTGCTTCTCTAGAGCAGAGCGCATGGGCAGAAGCTTTGCCTGACTCTCTGCGTATTCTCGTTCCGGATCAGATCCAGCAACAATTCCACATCCAGCATAGATTCGAATCGACTTACCATCACTTGTAATCTGACCACAACGCAGCGCAAGTGCTAACTCACCATCGCCCTTGCTATCTATCCAGCCAACAGGACCTGCATAACGACCGCGTGAAATACCCTCGATTTCATCAATTGCTTTCTTTGCTAGATCCCTTGGAGTTCCACAGACGGCAGCTGATGGATGTAGTCTGGAAGCTAGATCAAAAATATCTGCTGGATTTGCTGAATCAGATAAGACCGCTGTTACATCGGTGGCAAGATGCATGACATTAGATAGGTGCAGAACAAATGGAGTTTCAGGAACATTAGTAGAGCGGCATAAAGGACCTAGCGCATCAGCAACTGATTGAACTGCATATTCATGCTCTTCCAAATCCTTTGATGATCTAGCAAGAGAGCCAGCAAGAGCTAAATCCCTTTCGTCATCACCAGTTTTTCGAATCGTTCCAGCTAAGACCCTCGAGGTTATTAGAGATTTACTTAAACGAACCAATAACTCTGGAGTTGCGCCAACTAAACCGCTATTGGAATAAACCCAGGTTGAGGGATATTCCTTGGCTAGCAGCCTTAATAGCCTTCGAACATCAATTCTCTCTTCACTCTTTCCGGTTAAGAATCGAGCTAGTACGACTTTATCTAGCTTTGCATCTCTAATCTTTCCAATAGCAAGTGCTACTCGCTCTCGCCAGATATCTCCATTACTTCCGCTCCAAGAGACATTTAATGGCCTAGCTAGATCCTCACATCTTTCAAGCTTTGGCTGGGAACCATCACCAATCCAAGTAATCCAAGATTTGCCATTTGATTGGCCAACAACAACTTTAGGAATAATCAAAATGGAATCTTCTGCTTCATCAAACGAAAAAGAGGTAAAGAGAATTGGTCCACTGCCTGAACTATGGGCATTATTGGCAATATCTAAGGTACTTATCTCAGATCGCCACCACGAGCGAGCCTGCTCAAAACGGTTTGGCCCCTTAACAATGTGGGATTTATAAACGCCAAAACCAATTACGCCATCCCCGCCTCTAACCCAAGAGGTTATTTGTTCATCCTTAATATCTGCAATTGCGATATCAAGAAGCTCGGGGTGTTCACCAAGTAGCTCGGTGGTTGCAGAGATAGGCATTGGGCTCCATTCAACTTGTGGAGTTAGCCTAGCGGTAGAGATGATAGGTAAGTGAGTCGAGCAGATTTGGGTAAAGATCCAGAAGAAGTTGCCGCCATGTTTGATGGGGTGGCTCGCCGCTATGACTTATTTAACGATTTACTTAGCCTGGGCGCTACCAAAAGATGGCGAAGAAGTGTGCAGAAAATAATTAATCCAAAACCAGGGATGAAAATTCTTGATATTGCAGCAGGCCCTGGTTCATCTAGTGAAGGCTTACACAAGGCGGGAGCAGATGTTACTTCTCTAGACTTTTCAAAGGGAATGTTAGATCAGGGAAGAAAGGTTCGCCCCTACTTAAACTTTGTCCAAGGCGATGCACTCAATCTTTCCTTTAAGGAAAATACCTTTGATCTGACAACAAATTCTTTTGGTTTAAGAAATACCCAAGATTATAAAAGAGCTTTAAGTGAGGCGCTAAGAGTTACTAAACCTGGCGGAAGAATTGTTATCGTAGAGTTCTCAACTCCCACCTTTAAAGCATTTCGAATTCTTTATATGAATTACTTAATGAAAGCCTTGCCAAAATTATCTAGATCAGGATCATCAAATCCTGCTGCATATGGCTATCTTGCAGAATCAATCCGTGCCTGGCCCAAGCAGGAGGAGCTAGCAAGGGATATGGAGGCGGTGGGCTGGAAAAATTCATCATGGATTAACCTCACAGGGGGAGTTGTGGCAGTTCACACAGCCTTTAAGGGCTCCTAGATTTCTCTGAATTTCTAAGGCTCGCCTAAGATTTGGCGTTGTGAGCAACCCATATCTACCAATCATCGTAATCGGAGCGATTGGATTTGGATTCGCCATTTTTTCAGTAGTTGCCGGAGCTCTAACCGGGCCTAAGCGATATAACAGAGCAAAGCTAGATGCTTATGAATGTGGAATAGAGCCAAGCCCCCAAGCTCAAGGCGGCGGACGCTTTCCGGTCAAATACTTTTTAACTGCAATGCTTTTTATTATCTTTGATATTGAAATTGTTTTCCTCTATCCCTGGGCGGTTGCTTATGATCAACTAGCTTTATTTGGACTTATTGAGATGGTTATCTTTATTGCAACTGTATTTGTGGCCTATACCTATGTCTGGCGCCGTGGCGGATTGGAATGGGATTAAGAAAATGGGCTTAGAAGAGAAATTACCTTCCGGTTTTCTACTCACAACTGTAGAAAAACTAGCCGGCTACATGCGCAAGAACTCACTCTGGCCTGCAACTTTTGGTCTTGCTTGCTGCGCTATTGAGATGATGGC
Source organism: Actinomycetota bacterium (assembly GCA_005777515.1). Taxonomy (GTDB): domain Bacteria; phylum Actinomycetota; class Actinomycetes; order Nanopelagicales; family Nanopelagicaceae; genus MAG-120802. The sequence continues at coordinate 8,360 of SXMA01000085.1, forward strand.
AATCGGCTCTGCCGGTAAATATGACATCTCTCGATTTGGCATGGAAGTTTTCCGCGCTTCACCAAGACAGGCAGACTTAATGATTGTGGCTGGTCGAGTA
>SXMA01000086.1 GCA_005777515.1 Actinomycetota bacterium
AAAGTAGTTGTTGATTGCGCCAATGGAGCTGCCTCCTTTGTTGCACCTGAACTACTTAAGAGAGCTGGGGCAGAGGTTATTGCCATTTCAGCATCTCCTAATGGTTTAAATATTAATGATAATTGTGGTTCTACTCATCTAGAGAACTTAATCGCAGCGGTTAAGAGTGAGGGCGCAGATATTGGCATTGCTCATGATGGCGATGCTGATCGAGTTCTGGCTATTGATAATCAAGGATCAGTTATTGATGGTGATTTCATACTAGGAATTCTCGCTCAAGATATGGAGCTACCAACAAAAACTGTTGTGGGAACCGTTATGACAAATCTTGGGCTGATTAAAGCTTTAGAGCAAAAAGGCATTAAATTCATTGCAACAGCTGTTGGTGATCGCTATGTATTGGAGGAGATGCTCGCTGGCGGACATGTTCTAGGGGGAGAGCAATCAGGCCACATCATCATGAGTAAGTATGCAAATACTGGTGATGGTCTATTGACCGCGCTTCAGCTAATTGCAAAGCTCAAGAAGAGTGGGAAGAGTGCAAGCGGGTTAGCCTCCTTTATGAAGCGTTATCCGCAAGTTCTGATCAATGTCCCAGGAGTAGCGAAAGAAAAATTGGCATCAAGCCAAGTCATTGCTAAAGCAGTAGGTGATGTTGAGAAACAGTTGGCAGACAAAGGTCGAGTTTTGCTACGCGCCTCTGGAACTGAGGCTCTAATTAGAGTGATGATAGAAGCCCAAGATCTATCTCTTGCTCAGGAATTAGCCTCAGAACTGGCAACGCTAGTAAAATCAGAGCTCTCACTTTAAGGGAGCAAATTTAAATGTGCGGAATCATCGGTTATACCGGAGCCTCACCTGCCCTTTCAATGGTGATTGATTCGCTTCGAAAGTTGGAATATCGAGGCTATGACTCAGCTGGTATTGCTCTTACTGGCAAAGCGGGTGAGAAATTAGTTGTGGCTAAGCGCGCAGGAAAGTTAAGCAATTTGGAGAGTGCGCTAACTTCAGATCATGCTGATTCTCTAAGTGGAATTGGCCATACTCGCTGGGCAACTCATGGCGGACCAACCGATGAAAATGCCCACCCACATATCTCAAATGATGGAAAAGTAGCTGTCATTCACAATGGAATTATTGAAAATTACTTAGAACTAAAAGCAGAGCTAGAAAAACGTGGCCATAAGTTCTTATCTCAAACCGATACCGAATCTGTTGCCCATCTACTAAGTGATGAATTTAATTTGAGTAAAGATTTGGCCGATGCGATGCGCAAAGTTTGCAAGCGACTCCGCGGCTCCTTCACTCTCCTTGCTATCTCATCGGATAGCCCTGAGGTAATAGTTGGTGCAAGGCGTAATTCACCGCTAGTTGTGGGTCTTGGCAAGGATGAGAACTTTCTAGCCTCCGATGTCTCGGCATTTATCGCTCATACCAAGAGCGCTTTGGAGCTAGGGCAAGATCAAGTAGTGCAGGTAAGTCCTGACTCAGTTCTAGTAACAGATTTAGATGGCAAGCAAGTAAGTGCTAAGCCGTTTGAGATCACCTGGGATGCAAAGGCAGCAGAGCGCGGGGGATATACCCACTTTATGCTCAAGGAGATCTTCGAGCAGCCGAAAGCAATATCTGAAACGCTACTTGGAAGATTTAGTGATGACTCAAAAGTTATTTGTAGCGAGCTTTCAAGCCTTAATCTAGATATTGACCGAATTCTGATTTTAGCCTGCGGCACTGCATATCACGCAGGATTAATTGGAAAATATGCCATAGAGCAATGGTCAAAAATTGCTGTTGATGTTGAATTAGCCTCTGAGTTTAGATACCGAAAACCTTTTCTAACTCCAAAAACATTGGTGATAACAATTTCACAATCTGGTGAGACGATGGATACTTTGATGGCTGCCCGCCATGCTAAAGATCTTGGCGCTGCAACTCTTTCTATCTGTAACACCATGGGTTCATCAATTGCTCGGGAATCTGATGCAGTCTTTTATACCCATGCTGGCCCTGAGATTGCTGTGGCATCAACTAAGGCGCTATTAACTCAGATTGTGGCCCTTAAAGTAATTGCTCTTTACTTGGCTCAGAACAATAAGAGTTTAAGTGGTGCTGAGATTGCAGCGATCATCTCTGAGCTACTTGCCTTGCCAAATAAAGTTGAGGAGATCTTAGAAACAGTCGAACCACTTCGTGAGATGACTAGAGGCTTTAAAGATGCAACTTCAGTTCTATTCCTTGGAAGAAATGTGGGATATCCAGCCGCGCTAGAGGGCGCACTAAAACTTAAAGAGCTGGCATACATGCATGCCGAAGGTTTTGCCGGCGGAGAGCTGAAACATGGGCCAATTGCACTCATTGAAGAGGGAACACCGGTAATTGCGATTCTGCCTCCAGCATCATCGCCGATAGCAGAGAAGATGCTTAGTAATATTCAAGAAGTTAGAGCACGTGGCGCCAATGTCATTGCCATCGCAGATTCCTCAATCTCGCTAGACCTAAAGCACCTTATTAGAATTCCAAGTTGTGATGAACTATTACAATCAATCCTTGCGATTGTTCCCTTGCAGGTCTTTGCCTATGAAATGGCTGTTGCAAGGGGAAATGATGTTGATCAGCCAAGAAATCTCGCTAAATCGGTGACAGTGGAATGAGCGGTCCAAGCAGCCTCTTTGATGATGTAGTTGATCAAAGAATTGAGATTCGTCGCCGAGAGATGAATATTGCCCTTACTTGGTGCGCAGTATTACTTCTTGGCTTTGCTTTAGTAACACTTGATGTCATAAACAAGGGCCTGCTCTACAGATTTGATCAATTTGTGGCAGACCTAAGTCGACCTAAGCTCTCTGGATTTACTAACTTTTTAGTTCTTCGAATCGATGACTTAGGTCTTAGATGGATTACTGCGCTGATCTTGCTGATTACAGCGGGGCTAATCAGTAGAAGATTCAAATCTTTTAGACCTTTAAACCTAGCTTTTCTATCATTGGTATTTTTAAATATCTTTGTTGGCGCTTCCAAGATTTTCTTTGGAAGATGTAAAGCAAAAGAAGATTTTGATCTCTGTATGTTTAGCGATGGCATGGCATATCCCAGCGGCCACATTTCAAATGCCCTTGTAACTTGGGGGCT
>SXMA01000087.1 GCA_005777515.1 Actinomycetota bacterium
ATTTAACAACGCTCGAAGGCGCAGATACTGCCGGAAAAATCAGATCACTCTGCTCAAAAGCTCTCCGCCCAGATCCCCAAGATGCTTTGGTTCCGCATGTAGGAGCAGTCTGCGTCTATAACGATATGGTTGGAATCGCTAGAAAACATCTAGATTCAATCGGTGGTCAAAGTATTCCAGTAGCTGCAGTAGCAACCGCCTTTCCTTCAGGTAGAGCTTCAAGAAAAGTTAAGCTGCAAGATACCAAAGATGCTATTTCACTTGGTGCAACTGAGATCGATATGGTCATTGATCGCGGTGCTTTTCTCTCTGGCCAACTAGGTGAAGTATTTGATGAGATCAGAGCGATTAAAGAAATCTGTTTAGATAAGGCACACTTAAAAGTAATTCTTGAAACAGGCGAGCTAGTGACTCTAGATAACGTTCGCAAAGCTTCTTACTTGGCAATGCTTGCAGGTGCAGACTTCATTAAAACCTCAACTGGGAAAGTTACTCCAGCTGCTACCGCTCCAGTAGTTCTAGTGATGCTTGAGGCGGTAAGAGACTTCTTTGAGCTAAGTCAGATCAGAATTGGAGTTAAACCAGCTGGTGGAATAAGGACAACTAAGGATGCCATCAAGCAGTTGGTGCTTGTTAAAGAAATTGCAGGTCCTGAGTGGCTAAGCCCAGAGCTATTTCGAATTGGAGCAAGCGCGCTATTAAATGATTTACTTATGCAGCGCATGAAATTAACTTCTGGCAGATATTCGAGCGCAAATTATGTTACGGTGGATTAATCATGAGTGACTTTGAATACGCCCCTGCCCCAGAATCTAAGGCGATCGCCAATATCAAAAAGGATTACGGGCTATTTATAAACGGCAAATTCACTACTTCTCACAACAAGAAGCGCTTTGAGACGATAAATCCTGCGAATGAAGAGGTATTGGCCAAGATTTCACTTGCCGATGAAGTAGATATTGATAAGGCTGTTAAGGCTGCAAGATCTGCCTATGTAAAAGTTTGGTCGAAGCTGAGCGGCAAAGAGCGAGCAAAATATCTCTTCCGCATCGCTCGCCTACTACAAGAGAGGTCTCGAGAGTTTGCTGTAGTTGAAACCCTAGATAACGGAAAGCCGATTAGGGAAACTAGAGATATCGATATTCCACTCTCTGCTGCACACTTTTTTTATCACGCTGGGTGGGCAGATAAGTTGGAATTCGCTGGCTTTGGAGATAAACCCAAGCCTCATGGAGTAGTAGCCCAGATAATTCCTTGGAACTTCCCACTTCTAATGCTCGCCTGGAAGATCGCGCCAGCGCTAGCTACTGGAAACACTGTTGTATTAAAGCCTGCTGAAACTACACCACTGACCGCTCTGCTATTTGCTGAAGTATGCCAACAAGCAGATCTCCCGCCCGGAGTCGTCAACATAATTACTGGCGATGGAGGCACAGGAGCTGCGCTAGTTAAGCATCCAGATATCGATAAGGTTGCTTTCACTGGATCTACTCAAGTTGGCAAGCTAATTGCTAGATCTCTTGCCATCAGTAATACCCCAGTGACTCTTGAACTTGGTGGAAAAGGTGCAAATATCGTTTTTGAAGATGCGCCAATTGACCAAGCAGTTGAGGGAATCATCAATGGAATATTCTTTAATCAAGGACATGTTTGCTGCGCCGGCTCTCGCCTCCTGCTTCAAGAGAATATCCATGATGAATTCTTAAATAAATTACAGAAGAGAATGTCCAAGATTCGCCTAGGTGATCCATTGGATAAGAACACAGATATTGGGGCTATTAACTCAGCTGCGCAACTAGCTAAAATCCATGAACTCTCATCCTCTGGACAAGCAGAAGGTGCTGATATCTGGTCTGCTCCCTGCCAAATTCCAAATAAAGGATTTTGGTTTGCTCCAACGATATTTACTGGAGTAACTCAGGCTCATCGCATTGCTAGAGAAGAAATCTTTGGACCAGTGCTATCTGTGCTTACTTTTAGAACTCCACAAGAGGCGATAGAGAAAGCCAATAACACTCCCTTTGGGCTCTCAGCTGGGGTTTGGACTGATAAAGGTTCAAGAATTCTCTGGGCAGGAAATCACCTAAAGGCTGGGGTTATCTGGGCAAATACCTTTAATAAATTCGATCCAGCAAGCCCATTTGGCGGATATAAAGAATCTGGCTGGGGCCGTGAAGGTGGTCGCCATGGACTTGGCGCATATCTCAAAGGAGCTATGTGATGAGTCTTGATATCAAGAAAACTTACAAATTATTTATTGCAGGCGCCTTTCCCCGAAGTGAATCAGGGCGCAGCTATGAGATTAGGGATAAAAAAGGAAACTTCATAGCAAATCCTGCTCAAGCCTCAAGAAAAGATTTAAAGGATGCAGTTCTTGCAGCTAAGAATGCTCATTCGTCTTGGGCCTCTGCAACTGCCTATAACAGAGGACAGATTCTCTATCGTATCGCTGAAATTATGGAGGGTAGAAGCGAACAATTTGTTGCAGAAATTATGGCAATGGAATCAGTTAGTAGTAAGCAAGCTCAAGTGCAGGTACGGCAAGCCATTGATACCTGGGTCTGGTATGCCGGATGGAGCGATAAGATTTCAACAATTGCAGGAAGTACTAATCCTGTTGCAGGCTCTTTCTTTAACTTCACAGTTTCAGAACCACTTGGTGTGGTTGGAATTGTCGCTGAAGAAAAGTCTTCACTACTAGGTGTTGTATTAGGACTTGCTCCAGTACTGGCAGCTGGAAATTGCGCCGTCTTACTCGCCAGTCAGAAGCGCCCACTTTCTGCCATAACTCTTGCTGAATGCCTTGCAACATCTGATGTCCCGGCAGGGGTAGTAAATATCCTCACCGGTCTAAGTGATGAATTAACCCCGCATTTAGCCTC
>SXMA01000088.1 GCA_005777515.1 Actinomycetota bacterium
CAGTAACTCTTAATGTAGTTGGATCTATTGGCGAGATCCGTCTATACCAAGGCGATATTCCGTTAAGTGAGAGCCCCGAACCATTTGGAATATATCCAGGCGATACAACTGCTCTCTTTACAAACTTTGCAGGAAGTGTAGTTCCAGCTCTCTCATCTCCTACTGCTAAATATGCTGCGATTAATCCTGCACCTGCTTGGACAGTTCGGTGGGATAGCGCAACTACAACTGCGCTACTAACCAATGGTGCAACTGCTACTCAATATAAGTATGGTCAAATAGTCTTTAAGAGCGTAACGAATCTTCTTAGCTCATATCTAGCGGTAACTAATACCTTAAGACTTCATGATGAGTATCTCTATGGTCTAGGTGAAGTGCCTTCCTCTTGGCCAGCTGCCGCCCTTGAAGCACAAGCAATAGCGGCGAGAACTTATGCCCTAGGCAAATTGTCCAGGCTTAGAGTCGAGTGCGATTGCAATATCTACAACACCACTGCGGATCAGAATTTTGTGGGTTATGCCAAAGAAACTGAAGCAATCTACGGAATTAAGTGGCGAGAGGCCGTTAATCGCACCTTTGTTGATGAGAATAACGCTTTAGTTGTAACCCTTGAGGGCAACCCAATTCAAGCCTTTTACTTCTCATCAAGTGGGGGAGTTACGCAAAATGTTGTCGACGTCTGGGGCAGTCCACTTCCTTACCTAAATGGTGTGCCCGATCCATGGAGTCTAGATTCAACAATTAATCGCAGATATGCACTTTGGTCAAGGTTTGTGCCACAGAGTGTTATGGCGCAAGCCTTTCTACTGCCTGACGTTGTTTCATTCACGATTAACTCCAGAACTCAAACTGGAAGCATTAGTTCAATTACAGCAATTTCAAGTACTGGGGCAACCGCAACGCTAACCGGAGAACTCTTTCGCGCGAGAGTGAAACTTCCATCAACCTGGATTCATAACACAAAGGCAATCGTGCAGCTGCCTTTTATCGCTAAGGAGTGTCTACCAGAAATTATTGAGAGATCTAGATACTGTCTTATCTAATTCGAGTGCAGCACGCTATTTAAGCCGCCCCAACTGCCGCTTTTATTAAGTGCTTCAAGTGCGCCGCTCTGGGAATTTCTACGGATCAAAAGGGAATTAGCGCCAGATAGCTCTCTTGCTTTGACTACTTTTCCATCTGGCAGAAGTACTTTTGAGCCTGCAGTTAAGTAGACGCCAGCTTCTAAAACGCAATCATCGCCAAGTGAAATTCCAAGTCCTGAATTGGCTCCTAGAAGTGTTCGCTTGCCAATTGAGATTACTTCTTTTCCGCCACCACTTAGTGTTCCCATAATAGAAGCTCCACCGCCGATATCAGAACCATCGCCGACAACAACTCCAGCAGAGATTCGTCCCTCAACCATAGATGCGCCAAGAGTTCCAGCATTGAAGTTAACAAAGCCTTCATGCATCACAGTCGTTCCAGGTGATAAATACGCTCCAAGTCTTACGCGATCTGCATCGGCAATTCGCACTCCCTCTGGAACAACATAATCAAGCATCCTTGGAAATTTATCTACGCCATAGATTGCCAGATAGCCATATTTAGCACGGAGCTTCAAACGGACCTGATCAAATCCAGCGATTGCGCAGGGCCCATGCGAAGTCCAAATAACATTGTTAAGAATTAAAAAAATTCCTTCAAGTGATAACCCATATGGCTTAACTAAACGATGAGAGAGTAGGTGCAGTCGCAAGTAGGCATCAGCAACACTTGCCGGCGGCTTGTCTAGCTCAATTTCTGTCTTAACCAGGGCTCGAGTTATCTCTCGCTCGCTATCCGCCCCTTCAAGGCTTGTGAGATCAACTCTGCTTGCTTCAGTTGCGCCTAGGCCTAGCTGATGAAAATAGGTATCAAGTATCGATCCATCTTTTGCGATGGTTGAAATCCCATAACCATATGCCGCGCTAGCTTTGCTCACCGTCCAACGCTACCAACTATTGGCTAGCACTTGCCCAGAGTAAGCGTCAGAAAAAATCTGCTTTAGAGTGTGACTATGAAAGTTGCCGTTTATTGCGCATCATCGACCCTAGTTTCAAAAGAGAATCTAGAGCTTGGCTTTGATTTAGGGGCGTCCCTTGCCAAATTAGGCCATGAATTGGTCTGGGGAGGCGGCGCAATATCGGTGATGGGTGAGGTGGCCAAGGGCGCCAGAGAAAACGGCGGTAGAACTATTGGAGTTATTCCAGAGCGGCTAATGAGTGTGGAATTCATTGATCATGGCGCAAGCCAGATGCATGTAGTAAAAGATATGCGTGAGCGCAAAGGTTTGATCGAGAGCTTAGCCGATGGTTTTATCGCCCTTCCTGGCGGAATTGGAACACTAGAAGAGTTATTGGAAATCTGGGTTGGAAGATATTTAGGTTTTCACAATAAGCCAATTGCAATTCTAGATCCAAGTGGAGTCTATGGCTCACTTCGATTAGCGCTAGATGATTTAACTGCGATGAACTTTATGAAACCAGGTCAGCATGAGTTAGTTTCTTGGTGCAGCACTATTGATAGCGCGATAAAGCATGTGACTTCATGAGCATGAAGAGTAAATCTAAACTTGCCGACTTTAGAGCCAGCGTGACTATCTCTGCGTCAATCGGCGAAGTTTGGGAAAAATTAGTTGATTGGAAGAGTCAAGGTCAGTGGATGGCTCTGACAAAAGTAAATTCAAGTGCGGATCAAGATGGCAGCTCAGGTATTGGCACAACAATTTCTGCATTTACTGGAATTGGAAAAATTGGAATCTGGGATGAGATGAAAATTACTGCTTGGAGCCCAGAGACTTTCTGCGCCGTTGATCACTACGGTCGTTGGATTAAAGGAATTGGAGAGTTTCGGCTAATAGAGATAGCGCCTGGTGAAACTAGATTTGATTGGTATGAGCGAATCGATGCCCCAGCTGCGATTCTGGCCCTTATAAAACCAGGAATCTTGCTTGCTGTTAATTACTCATTGGCTAAGTTTGCGCGAGGATTTAACAACTGAAGGGGCGCCATCGGCAGTAGCCTTAGCCTTGTGAGTAAGCAGAACCAGACCTTAGAAGAGTTCATCGACTCTCTTCCTGAAGAAGAACGGATCGTGCTTACCCTTTATTACATAAAGAGATATAGCATCGAGGAAATTTCAGAGAAAATAGGGGCTCCCAAGCGTGCAATTACGGCGGTATTGGCCTCGGGACGGATGAGAATGAGCTCGGCTTTCAATTTCCCACAAGGGAGCTAGATAAGGGATAATTCCCTCTCCCAGCTTGGAGCTGGGACTTAAGGCTAAAAGATCTTTCAAGGATTGATTTAGAGAGAAGGCTAATCGATGGCAGCCATGAAACCCCGCACTGGCGATGGACCTATGGAAGTTACCAAGGAAGCCCGGAGCCTAGTGATGCGAATCCCGCTCGAGGGTGGCGGCCGCTTGGTAGTAGAGCTAAATCAAGAAGAGGCTCGAAATCTTGCCGACGTATTAAATATGTCAATCTCCCTTCTTAAGAAGTGAACCTACCGATTCCGAAACTCGGAACGGTAAAACTTCCGGGGGAAATCTCGGAGAAATTCTTTAAAGATTTTTCTCATATCGCTCTTCCGATAAAAGCTAAAGAATCAAAAGAAGAACCAGAGATAGAGATTGTTTTAAGCAAAAAAATCATACAAATCATTGAAAAGATTTATTCAATTTCATTTGAAGATGAGATTAAGAAAAATGGCGGAACTGTTACTGGTAAAGCTGGAGAAGTAATTGATATTCCAGTATTGCAAGCAAGTGGAGATGTAGTTCGCATTCTCCTTGTTGGAGTTGGAGATTCAACTAATTCCCACATTCGCAGAGCATCAGCAGCTATTGGTCGAAAGATAAAGTCAAGTAACTCCTCAGTTCTCTCCTTCTTAGTTGAAAAGGAAAGTGATGCTCAACTTCACTTTATCTCCTCTGCCCTTGCTACTTATATTTGGACTCAGAAAAGTGGCACAAAGAGCCTAACTCCAGAGATTACTCTTGTAGGAGATTTCGCTGAAGTGCTAGAGCGCGCAAAGGTTTTAGTGAAGTCAACCTGGAAAGCTAGAGATCTAATACAGACTCCCTCCAATATTAAAAACCCAGCTTGGATGGCTGCTCAAGCAAAGTCACTTTCAAAGAGCCCCACGCTCTCTCTAAAGATTAAATCTGGTCGCCAATTGGCAGAGTTTGGTGGGCTTAGCGCGATCGGAAATTCCAGTGTTAAGAACCCACCAAGATTTGTGGAGTTAAGTTATAAGCCAAAAGGATCAAAGAGAGCGCCACATGTGGTCTTAGTTGGCAAGGGAATTACCTTTGATACTGGAGGAGTTTCTCTCAAGCGCCCCTATGACTTAATGACTGCAATGAAGAGTGATATGGCTGGCGCAGCTTGCGTACTAATGGCA
>SXMA01000089.1 GCA_005777515.1 Actinomycetota bacterium
CCTGTTCTTGAATCGATCCTAGTTAATGCCTTCTCATACTCGAGGATCAAAGCCTCATGACTTGAGTAAAAATCAACAGTCTTGAATTCCTCAGGATTAATCCCAGCAGATCTCATGAAATCAAGAGCTCTTCCAATTTCATTAGCCATAGCTTCATAGCGCACACCAATACGAGAGTCCTTAACAAAACCTTTGTTCCACTCGTGCACCAAACGCAGGTCCGCAAAGCCACCTTGAGTAAAGGCACGAACTAAATTGAGTGTTGCAGAAGAGGTGTTATAAACCTTAACTAGTCGAGCAGGATTTGGGCGCCGGGCTTCTTGGGTGAATTCCAGATCATTAACAGCATCCCCGCGATATGCAGGAAGAGAAACCTCGCCTCGAGTCTCAAGATCATTACTTCTAGGCTTTGCAAACTGGCCTGCCATTCGACCAACTTTTATTACCGGAAGGCTTGCGCCATATTGGAGAACTGCCGCCATCTGCAGAATAGTTTTGATTCGATTTCGAATTGAGTCTGCGGTTGCCCCAAGAAAAGTCTCTGCGCAGTCTCCACCTTGCAACATAAAAGCCTTGCCATCTGCGGCTAGAGCTATCTTCTCTTTTAAGTTATCGCATTCACCAGCAAAAACTAGAGGCGGAAGCGACTTTAATTCTTTTACTGCCAAATCTAATTCAGCGCGATCTGGCCAATTAGGCTGTTGCGCTGCCTTAAGGGCGGGATCAAAGAGAGAATCAATTGACATGGTCAAAGGGTAGGCAACTTAGGGCAATCGGCGTCGGCCAATTATCCGAAGAAAACTTCTGCCTCTGCTAATAGGGCTGGATCTACCGTCTTTAACTTCTCAGTAGCTGAGGCCAGTGGAACTCGCTTAATTGCCGTTCCATGAAGCGCCACCATTTTGCCCCAATCACCATCATGAGCCGCAGTTATGGCGTGAAGGCCAAAGCGCGTTGCAAGAACTCGATCAAATGCCGTTGGCGTTCCCCCACGTTGAATATGGCCAAGGATTGAGGTGCGCGCCTCAGCGCCGGTGCGCTTTTCAATCTCATTAGCTAGCCACTCACCAATTCCTGAAAGTTTCACATGGCCAAAAGCATCTTTGGTGGAATCTTTAGTAATTAAATCGCCATCTTTAGGAAGAGCTCCCTCTGCCACTACCAAAATAGGAGCATAAGATTGTTCAAATCTAGATTTCACATATGAGCAAACTTTGTCGATATCAAATGGAACTTCAGGTATGAGGATGCATGAAGCTCCGCCGGCAAGTCCAGAATGAAGAGCAATCCAGCCCGCATGTCTTCCCATAACTTCCACAATAAGTGCGCGGTGATGTGATTCTGCAGTGGTGTGAAGACGATCAATTGCCTCCACTGCGATATTTACAGCAGTATCAAAACCAAATGTGTAATCAGTATTATTCAAATCATTATCGATGGTCTTCGGTACGCCAATCACCTTTACACCTAAGGCATCTAATTTTGTAGCGACTCCTAAAGTATCTTCTCCACCAATCGCGATTAAAGCATCGACATTCATTTTGGAAAGATTTTCTTTGATGCGCTCTACGCCATTTTCAATCTTAAAAGGATTAGTGCGAGATGAACCAAGAATAGTTCCACCTCTTGGCAGAATTCCTCGGGTCGCCGCAATATTCAGCGGCATCGTAAGTCCCTCTAGCGGGCCCTTCCATCCATCACGAAAACCGATGAACTCATAGCCATATTCTTTCTCGCCCTTGCGCACAACCGCTCTAATGACTGCATTAAGTCCGGGACAATCTCCGCCACCTGTAAGGACTCCGAAACGCATATGAATAACTCCGATTAGATAATTGGATTTGAGTCAGCTCTGACTCAGGAGCAGATTCTAGCGCATTGCAAAATTAACGATGAAATTACCGCGTAACTACTACGCCTTTTCCAACTACAACTATTCCGCCAGGTGAAACTGTGAAGCGCTGGCGATCTCTCTCCAAATCAAATCCAATGCTGGCCCCAGGTTCAACGATTACATTCTTATCCAAGATTGCGTTTTTAACTCGGGCTCCATCCCCTATTCGTACAGCTGGCATAAGTACTGAGCTCTCAACGACAGAGTCACGGCCAGCATAAACATCATAGGAGGCAACGGTTCTACGCAATTCGCCACCAGAGATAATAGATCCAGCACCAACGACCGAATCAAAGGCATTTCCTCGTTCTGAAAATTTTGCTGGCGGAAGCGATGGCGGATTGGTGAGAATTGGCCACTGTCGGTTATAGAGATTAAAAATAGGTAGTGGCGATACTAAATCCATGTGTGCCTCAAAGTAAGTATCTATGCTTCCCACATCACGCCAATAACCTTTATCGCGCTCAGTCTCACCTGGCACAGCATTATTTGCAAAGTCATAAACCTTAGCAAGGCCCGCTCTTGTCATAGCCGGAATGATGTTTGCACCTAAGTCATGACGAGAGTCAATATCTTCAGAGTCAAGTATCAGCGCCTCCTCCATGGCGTCACGACGGAAGATGTAATTACCCATGGAAACCAAACATAAATCAGGATGACCTGGCATTGCTGGAGGATCTTTAGGCTTTTCATGAAATGCTTTTATAGTAACGCCATCGCTAGCAAGTTCGATGACTCCAAATTCTGATGCCTCTGATCGCTTTACTCTAATTGCGGCGACTGTAACCCCAGCTCCACTTTCCAAATGACTTAGATACATTGCATTTGGATCCATTCGATAAACGTGATCTGCGCCAAACACAATTACATGTTTTGGATTCTCATCATGGATTAAATTGAAATTCTGCAAAATTGCATCAGCGCTTCCGGTATACCAACGTGGACCAAGTCTCTGCTGCGCTGGAACAGGAGTGATGTAATTTCCAAGTAGTGTCGACATTCTCCAAGTCGTGGTTATATGTCTATCAAGTGAATGAGATTTATATTGCGTAAGAACTGCAATCCTTAAAAATCCTGCATTGACAAGATTTGAGAGAACAAAATCAACTAAACGATAAGAGCCACCAAATGGAACAGCTGGCTTTGCTCTATCTGCAGTTAATGGCATCAAACGCTTACCTTCGCCACCAGCGAGCACTATTCCTAGTGGGAGATCTAAGCGGGCCATATGTCTAACGATACTCTTGGCAGGTGAGCGGCGCTAAGGTGAAAGTAGCCATGATTACTCGTGAGTGGGCCCCTGAAATCTATGGTGGTGCCGGAGTTCATGTTTCAAACCTAGTCTCTGCCTTAAAACAGAGCGGGGAGATCGAGAGCTTCGTTCATTGTTTTGGTGGAGCAAGAAGTGATGCCACCAACTACCAGCTATCCAAAGAGTTTTCTACTATAAATCCAGCACTTCAAACCCTGTTACTTGATAGCGATATTGCCACAAATCTAAAGGGTATGGATGTCGCGCACTCTCATACTTGGTATGCCAATCTAGCCGGGTATTTAGCGATGAAAATATTTGGAATTCCCCATGTCATTACCGCCCACTCTCTGGAACCACTACGTCCCTGGAAAGCTGAACAGCTAGGTGGTGGATATCAAATTTCATCCTGGGCCGAAAAGATTTCCTATGAGAGTGCATCTGCCATCATCGCAGTCAGCGATGGCATGAGAGCAGATGTCTTGAAGGCTTACCCTGAAATAAATAGCGATAAAGTCATAACAATCAGAAATGGAATTGATACTAAAGCCTTTTCCCCTAATCCAAAATCAGAGGTATTAGAAAAGTATGGGATCAATTCACCCTATGCCTTATTTGTCGGAAGAATAACTAGACAGAAAGGCCTTGCGCACTTGCTCCGTGCCTGGCAAAAAATTCCTAAAAATTACACTCTAGTCCTTGCTGCAGGATCTCCCGATGAGCCAGCAATCGCTGCTGAAGTTGAGCAACTCATTGCAGAGCTATCAATCAAGCAAGGAAACATCATTTGGATAAAGCAGATGCTAGATCGTGAAGAATTAACCGCCCTTCTTACCGGAGCTCAAGTATTTCTCTGTCCATCAATCTATGAACCGCTAGGAATTGTTAATCTAGAGGCGATGGCCTGTGAAACTGCAGTTGTGGCATCTAAAGTTGGTGGTATCCCTGAGGTTGTCATTGATAATGAAACTGGATTATTGGTCGATTACTCACCTAATTCATCAGAGTTTGAAGCCTCTCTTGCATCTGCAATCAATAGATTGATGTCAGATAAGTCACTATCTGTTAAATACGGTCAAGCAGGGCGAATCCGCGCAATTGAGCACTTCGGATGGGATAGAGTTGCCAAAGCAACCATCGAGTTATATCGGAGTCTAATAAAGTAAATGTCACGTAAAGGTTGGGCGCTCTTTGCCCTTGTTGGTTTGCTATGGGGAGTTCCCTATTTATTTATGAAAGTTGCAGTTGAAGAGCTTTCAACACCTGTAATTGTCTTTGCTCGCCTTGCAATCGGAGCCCTGCTTTTAGTTCCAATAGCGCTCTATGAGAAATCTATCCGACCAGCCCTGAAGTATTGGCCATATATCTTGCTCTACTCAGTTCTTGAAATGATAATTCCTTGGTATTTAATTACTACCGCGCAAAAAGATCTCTCATCAGGATTGGTAGCGCTCTTGGTTTCAACCGTTCCAATCTGGGCCACACTATTTGCTCATCACAGCGGTGATTCAACGGCAGCTCATCGCACCAGAATCTTTGGTATTGCTATGGGATTAATCGGTGTGGCGCTTCTCGTTGGAATTGAGTCACTAAATGACTTTGATAGCGCAATTGCAATTGTAATGGTGTTGGTCGCATCTATCTCATATGCCTGGGCGGTAAATATGATTACAAGACGTGCTCCACAGATCTCTGGAGTTGCAATTAATGGAATATCTATGCTTTTCGCTCTCATTTTCTTCGCTCCATTTGCGGCCTTCAACTTGCCAACTCAAAGTCCATCATTAGAAGCTATTAGCGCAACAGCTGCGCTTGGAATCTTCTCAACAGGTCTTGCCTTCTGGATTTACTTTGTGGTCTTAAAAGAAATTGGTCCGGCAAGGGCTTCGCTTGTGGTTTATCCAAATACGGCAGTTGCTGTAATTCTTGGGATCATAATTCTTAATGAAAAGTTGACGCTAGCTATTACTATCGGTCTTCCGTTAGTTTTGGTTGGTTCTTACTTTGCTAGCAAAAAGTCTGAAACCCCGGTAGTTACCGGGTAAATCCCAACCTAAGTAAAGCCTTAGAGTCGCTCTGCCAATTAGCCATAACTTTTACATGAAGACCAAGAAAAACTCGAGCCTTTAACTTCTTTTCAATCTCACCTCTTGCAACAGTTCCTACTTGCTTGAGTCTCTCTCCCTTATGGCCAATGATTATCGCCTTCTGACTATCACGTTCAACAATAATTGATGCATGAATATCAAAAAATGGAGTATCTCCATCCACTCGCTTATCACGCTCGGAGATCTCATCGATTATGACTGCGATTGAGTGGGGTACTTCTTCAAAAACATCTTCAATAGCAGCTTCTCTAATAAGATCTGCAATCTGAGTATTTAGCTCCTGATCAGAGCTCATATCAGCAGGATAGAAGGGCGGGGTCTCTGGGGCACATTTTGCAAGCAGATCCATAAGCAACTGAACTTGATCATCAGTTTTCGCAGATAAAGGAACTACTTCATCCCAAGTAAAGCCAGCATCCTCGGCTAACTTACTTGCAGCTATTAATTGCTCGGGCATTAGAGCTTTCTTGGCCATATCAATCATTGTTATCGCGCAAATCTTTTTAGCGCTTCGATGGCGCGCCATCTCTTTAGCGATAAATAGATCACCTGCCCCTATTGCCTCAACTGCAGGAATACAGAGCACAATTGCATCAACTGATTCCATATTCTCATTAACAATTGAATTGAGAGCCCCTCCAAGCAGTGTTTTTGGCTTATGGACACCAGGGGTATCAACTACTACTAATTGGAAGTCAGGACGGGTAACAATTCCTCGTATCGCGTTTCTCGTGGTATTTGGATGATGTGAGGTAATAACAATTTTTTCGCCAACTAAAGCATTTACAAGTGTTGATTTTCCAGTATTGGGCCTGCCAACAATTGCAACAAAGGCAGCTTTATGTGTCATCACCGCTAAGGGTACCCGTCTTTTGGCCACTAATTGGCAATATCAATTCAAGCGCATCAGGAACTGAAGTGACTATCTCGGCTAAGCGCTCGCCAATTAAGCGATGACAGCCATCGCTAGTAGGCGAGGTAATTGGTCCCGGAACAGCCATGACAGGGCGCATAATCTCGGCAGCATCACGGGCGGTTCTAAGGGAGCCACTTCTAAATGCTGCTTCGATAATGATGGTTGCCTTTGAAAGAGCGGCAATTAATCTATTCCTAGTTAAGAATCTCTCCGCTCTTGCTCCAACACTTGGCATTACCTCAGAGATAAGTGCGCCATTTTCTTGTAATTCAGAGAAGAGTTTATTGTTTCCCGCTGGATAATTGACTGATACTCCAGATGCAAGAACAGCAAATGTTGAACCCTCTGCAGCTAAGCAGCCACGATGAGCGTGAGTGTCTATCCCATAAGCTCCCCCACTAATTACCGCCCAATTACGATCTGCAAAGCCGCTTGCAAATTCACTAGCAACTCTTGCTCCATAGAGCGTTGGTTTTCTTGTCCCAACGATGGAGATAGATTGCGCTGGAAGATTGGCTCCTTTAATGATCAAGCCAATAGGTGGATTGCTCAAGTCATTTAGAGATGTAGGCCAATACTTTGAACTTGGAGTAATAAATCTCGCTTCCGCAATTTTTATCTCCTCCCAAAGCTTTTGAATAGAAGTATCTCGAAGTAGCTGCCGATACCCCTCAGATTCTCTACCCAACTTCTCATAAGGACCATAAATAATTCGCTCTACTAATTCAACCGCGCCGTAACGTTTGCACTCAACCGACCAGGTAATGCTGCCTGGCTCGATAACGCTAAAAAGCTTTAAGCGAGCCTGAATCTCTAAATCATCATTTATCTGACTCTCCATGTCTATCATTGCTAGAGAATAAGAGTTAGAAGCCTCAAAACCTTTTCAAGCATTAGTTAGGTGTGAATAACCCTACTTGTTGATTAGGGCTTGAATGTTTGCATATGACTTTCTATGAATAGCAGTAACGCCTAATTCAATCAAAGACCTCTCATGGGTTCTTGTGACATAACCTTTATGGTCGGCAAGGTGATAGCCAGGATATTGGCGATCTAAATTAATCATAATTCGATCTCGATAGACCTTGGCAAGGATTGATGCTGCCGAAATTGATATAGCAACTTGATCTCCTTTCCAGATAGCTAGAGATTCAGAGCCAAGGCCCGATATTTCATAGCCATCGGTTAGGACATATTCTGGCTCAACTTCAAGAGCGTTGATGGCCCTGCGCATTCCCTCAAGGTTTGCCTTATGGAGACCAATAACATCAATTTCTGCTGCCGAGATTTCAATAATTGAATAATCCTGAGCAAGATCAACTATTACTTCAAATAACTCTTCGCGCATTCCTGGCTTTAGCTCTTTCGAATCACGCACTTGAGCTAGCTTCACATCACTTATATCTTTTAGCATCACTGCTGCTACCACTAGCGGCCCAGCACATGCCCCTCTACCAGCTTCATCAACTCCTGCGATCTTAGTAAATCCTGATTGAATAAGTTTTGACTCAATCATAAATTACTTAGAGCTTTTAACAGGAATCTTCGATAGCTCTTCACCCTTTTCAAGGATTGCCAGATTAGAAAATGGCCAGATAATAAATGTTGCCCGCCCTGTGACTTTATCTAGAGGGACCATTCCTTTATTGGGATCATCGGTATGGAAGCGAGAATCTGCGCTAGCTCCGCGGTGATCTCCCATAACCCAGATAAATCCTTGTGGAACTTCTACTTCGAATTCTGAATCACTGGGCTTATCGCCTTCGTAAATATAGGGCTCATTAATACTCATGCCATTGACTTCAATTTTTCCATCTTTGCCGCAGCAACGAACTTTATCGCCACCAACTCCGATAACTCTCTTGATTAAGTATTGCTTAGAGGGATCTGGAAGGACTCCAACGAAAACTAAAGAGTCCTTTATTACTTTGCGAAAACCCGCGGTGTCATCATAATTTGGCGAAAGCCAATTAGCTGGATCTCTAAAAACTACAACTTCGCCCCTCTTAATGTCACTAAAGAGAGCCCCAAACTTGTTTACTCCCACACGATCATTAACCTGAAGCGTGTTCTCCATAGAGCCAGAGGGGATATAGAAGAATTGAATGAAGAAAGTTTTGACGATGATTGATAGAACTAGCGCCGAGATGATGAGAATAGGTAGCTCGCGAAGGCTACTGCCCTTCGCTTTAGGCGACATTTCTCTGGGCTTTAAGACTTAGTTGGTTCAGTTTCAGTAGGAGTTGATTCCTCTGCTACCTGCGCGCTCTCTGGAGCAAGGCTCTCTTCAACAACAGCTTCTGGAGCAGCTACCTCAACAACCTCTGCAACTGGAGCAACTTCTGCAACTGGATTAGTTGATGATGTTGAATATAAAACCTCTAGGTCATCTGTTCCACGACGCTCACGAATCTTGGCAGCTTTGCCACGAAGATCACGGAGATAGAAGAGTTTGGCGCGACGAACTTCGCCTTTTCTTACTACCTCAATCTTTTCAATAACAGGAGCATGAACTGGGAAAATTCTCTCAACGCCAACGCCATAGGAGATTTTGCGAACTGTGAAAGTTTCGCGAACTCCAGATCCTTGACGAGCAATTACTAGGCCTTGGAAGATCTGAATACGGCTCTTGCTGCCTTCAATAACGCGGACATGAACTTTTAACTCATCACCGGGACGGAAATTAGGGAGGTCCTTACGGAGAGAGGCGGCATCTAGCGCATCGAGCACGTTCATTATTTTGTCCTCACAATTAGTCTTTATTTATATTTCAGGCCTTTTCCAAAGGATTGGCCTAACAACTCGCCGTATCTTGCCATACCTTGAGGCCAAGTGCTAAATCGCTAAAGATTAGGGCAGAAAGTGGGCTATTGCCCCTGAATTTGGGCGCTAAGGGCGGCATGAAGAAATGGGCCAGCGACAATTACCGAGCTCCTTGAAGATCCATCACTTGACTTAGTAACTGAAAAAGTGGCCCCCGCTTCTTGGGCAATTAGTGATGCCGCAGCATAATCCCATTCATTTACTCCCGCTTCGAAGTAAGCATCAAGTGCTCCACTTCCTACATGGCAGATATCAACAGCACACGCACCAAGTCTTCTTAAATCTCTTACTTGAGGAAGTAGTTCTTCAATTATCTTTGCTTGCACTTTTCGATTGTTGATGTCATATGCAAAGCCAGTGCCTACTAAAGCTCTATCAAGACTTACTGGATCATTACACTTAATTGGTGAATTATTAAGAAAAGCTCCATTTGACTTTGATGCTTTCCAGAGTGAATTCGTTGTAGGCGAATAGACCACACCTGCTATGTATTCTTCTTTGTTCTTTGCTGCAATACTGATGCACCAGCCAGGTAAGTCATATAGATAATTCACAGTTCCATCAATAGGATCAATTACCCAAGTAACTCCAGATTCACTCTCTTTATTTGCACCTTCTTCTCCAATCAATCCATCCAAAGGCCTTTGAGCAAGAATTTGGCTCACAATTAAAGATTCGCTCTGATGATCTTTCTGAGTTGCAAAATCAAGAGCACCACTTTTTTCATCTAATTCAAACTTGCTTGGCCTATCCAAGAGCAACTCCCCAGCGCTGAGCGCAATTTTCTCAGCAAGGGCTAACAACTCAAGGTTTAACGACATATTCCAATCTAATCATAGTTTCTTCGATGCCAAGTAGACTTGCCTTCATGCTCACCTCCTACAAAAGATTATTTGCCGTGCCTGGAGGTTGGAACTTCTCTTTTGCAGGCTTCATTTTGCGCATGCCTATTTCAATGCTCTACATCGCAATTGTTCTATTCGTTGTTGCCGAAACTGGCTCATATGCCCTAGCTGGAGCATTATCAATGGTGGCATCACTGGTCTTATCAGTAGCCACACCGCTTTGGTCTAGGGTCGCAGATCAAATTGGCCAAAATAAAGTTTTATCTATAACCGCTCCAATTCATCTGATTTTCCTGGGCCTCTTTGTGTACTTAGTTAAGAGCGATGCTCCTACCTGGAGTTGGTTTACCGCAGCAATAATCTTTGAAGGATTTGTAATTGGCTCAGGGCAAATGGTTAGAAGGCGCTGGATACACGTAATTGGTGACGATCGAAAGCTTATTGATACCGCATATTCTTTTGAGGCACTAGTTGATGAAGTGATTTTTACTAGCGGCCCTGTTCTTGCTGCAATCACTGCTTCCTTCTTCTTTCCAGAGGCTGCAATATTTACTGCGATGGGATTTATCAGTGTGGGAACGCTGCTCTTTCTCTCGCAGCGAAGAACTCAGCCGCCAGCCCATCCCCGCGAAGTCGGTGATGATCATTCATTGCTTATAAAAGATAGATTTATCAAAGCTTTATTTATTCCCATGATGGCAGTTGGAGCATTCTTTGGATCAACTGGCTTAGTCCTTGTCGGCTATCTTGATGAATTTGGTATCCGTGAATATAGCGGTTTCTATATCGCGATCTGGTCCTTTAGCTCTGGAATCTCAGCATTTATAAGTGGATCGTTGCATTGGAAAATTAATGAGGCACGAAGATTTATTCTCTCAGTTTTTGCTCTAGCCCTTCTGACCCTTCCAATTTATCTTGCTGCACAGATATTTACTGGTAACTTAACAATTTTGGCTATTGCGCTTTTTATCAATGGCCTAGCAATAGCGCCTCTACTCACCGCCGGATTTGCTGTTGCTGAGCGCTCCGTTAGTCCTAAGCGCACCACTGAAGTTTTGGCATGGTCGATCTCTGCACTTAATCTTGGTGGGGCTATTCCTGCTGCAATTACTGGATACATCATTGACACATATGGCTCAACTGTCGCATTTATCGTGCCAGTGGCCTGTATGTTAATTGCTTTACTTTCACTTCTACCATTTCTTAGGCTTTGGATGGCAAAAGTAATTCAACTCTAAGCCTAATTTCCCTCAGATTTCAGTAATCTTATGGCAATCTTTACCCATGACAGACTTGCGCTTCATTGCACGCTCTCAAGATGGAGAGCATCTAGAGCTAAGTGATAGCGATGGTAATAATTTCTCACTAAGAGTAAGTGACAGTTTGCGTGCTGCTGTTAATGAGCGCCGTTTAGCAACCGTAGTTGAGAGCGCTCCACAATTTTCTATCAAAGAAATTCAAGCTCGCCTTAGAGCCGGAGAGAGCTTCGCTGAAGTTGCTCGCATTTCAGGACTTTCTATTGAAAAAGTTGAGCGTTATGCAAGTCCGATTCTGCAAGAGCGCGCTTGGATCATTGAATTGGCAGAGAAGGCTTCTCCGAAAGGAACTTCACTTCCCCTCTCGGAGCTAGTTATTCAACGTCTTGCTCCGCGGGGCGTAAATATGAATCAGATCTCTTGGAATACCTGGAGACTAGATGATGGAAGTTGGCATCTAGTTCTGACCTATCCATCACGAGATGGACAATCAGAGGCAACCTGGAGCTTTGATGCAAATAAGCGAACTCTTCACTCACGAGATGATGGCGCTAGATGGATTAATGGAGAAGAAGTTTCTCAAAAGAGCACACCGAAAAACGATCGATTAAGTGATCATGGAGTTCTCTTTCCGATGGAAGGTGACTCTCCTCAACCGCCTCGCTTAGTTGCAGTTAGGACCGATCCAAACCTTTTAGAGGAGACAAGTGGGGTAAAGGAGATTGCTCCTGATGCCAAGAAGGATGGAGTAACCAAGCGGATTTCAATTCCATCTTGGGATGACATTATGTTTGGGCGAGGCAAGAAGAAAGATGAACAAGAGGAAGAGTAAAACCTCAAATATCAGCGCTGAATAAAGGTATTGCAGTCTCAGCTTGAGTGGTTCCTCCGTGATGCCCAACCATGGATAGTTGCAGTTCTTGCCTCTCACTCTCAACCAAAATGAATTCCCCGTTAGCAATAGCAATCAAG
>SXMA01000090.1 GCA_005777515.1 Actinomycetota bacterium
CCTGCCAACGCAATAGATGGAAATAAGAAGCAGCAGAACTTGGCTGGGCAATAGTCATATTATTTTCAGCTGCCAGGGTTAAGAAACGTTCAATGCGACCAGATGAGTGATCAGGGCCTTGTCCTTCATAGCCATGCGGCAGAAGCATTACTAGCGATGATCTCTCGCCCCACTTTTGAAGTGATGATGAGATAAATTCATCGATAATTGTCTGTGCGCCATTGGCAAAATCACCAAATTGAGCTTCCCATAGAACGAGGGCATCTTCACGCTCTAGTGAGTAACCATATTCAAAGCCAAGGGCGGCATACTCTGAGAGCAATGAATCGATGACAAACAGATGAGTACTTCCGCTAATTAGCTCGCGAAGTGGGATCCACTCTGATCCATTTTCATAATCACGAATTACTGCATGGCGATTTGAGAAAGTTCCACGGCCAACATCTTGACCTGCAAGTCTTACGGTGTGGCCATCGAGTAGTAGAGAGCCAAGTGCAAGCATCTCACCGCCTGACCAATCAATAGTTCCGTCATCAAGCATCGTGACGCGTCGCTGTAATTGCGGAACAAGTTTTGGATGTACTTTAAATCCTTGCGGCGTCGCAACTTGAGTAGCAGCAATTTTTCTAGCTATCTCTTCACTAATTGCAGTTTTAGCCTTGAGCGGATCTAACTCTTCTAATTTATTGAAGTCAGGTTTTTCTGGAAGCTTGTCATGGACCATATTAAAGATTGCTTCTAGTTGGCCCTGGAATTCCTTTGCAATTTCATCAGACTCTTCTTGGGTGATATCGCCACGTCCAACTAGCGCTTCGGCATAGAGAACTCGAGTTGAGCGCTTGGCATCAATTAATTTATACATTCTTGGTTGCGTAAAGCTTGGTTCATCACCCTCATTATGTCCGCGCCTTCTGTAGCAGACCATGTCGATGATGACATCCTTGTTAAAGCTCTGGCGATATTCAAAGGCAACCCTTGCAACTCTTACACATGCCTCAGGATCATCGCCATTGACATGAAATACTGGAGCTTGAATCATCTTGGCAATATCGGTGCAATAGCGAGAGGTGCGAGCAGAATCTGGTGAGGTAGTAAAGCCCACCTGATTGTTAATCACTACATGGATAGTTCCTCCGGTGCGATAGCCGCGAAGTTGTGACATATTTAGGGTCTCTGAAACCACGCCCTGTCCGGCAAATGCAGCATCACCATGAATCAATACTGGAAGAACGCTATAGATATCTCTCACATTCTTCTTATCTTGCTTTGCCCTAACAATTCCTTCAAGAACTGGGTTTACCGCCTCAAGATGTGAAGGATTTGCTGCAAGATATATCTTGGTTTGATCACCAGATTCAGTTGTGAAGTCCCCATATGTTCCAAGGTGATACTTCACATCTCCTGAGCCCTGAACCTCATTTTCTTGATAGTGGCCTTCAAATTCTTGGAAGATTTGCCCATAATTTTTTCCGGCGACATTAGCTAAAACATTTAGCCGTCCGCGGTGCGGCATTCCAATGCAGACCTCATCTAATTTTGCTTTAGCGGCATATCTAGCGATTGCATCAAGAATTGGAATAACTGATTCCCCGCCCTCCAGCGAGAAGCGCTTTTGTCCCACAAACTTTGTGTGAAGGAATGTCTCAAAAGCCTCTGCTGAGTTTAACTTGCGAAGAATTCTTAGCTGCTCTTCCCGTGGAAAGAAAGGGGAGCCAACTTCAACTTGGCTCTGAATCCATTTGCGCTCCTCTGGTGAGTCGACATACATATACTCAATACCAATTGATCTGCAGTAAGAGTCGCGCAAGATTCCTAGAACATTTCGCATTTTTGCATAAGGGCGACCACTAAAACCACCAGTTGCAATCTCTCTATCAAGATCCCAGAGCGTTAGGCCATGGGTAATTACATCAAGATCTGGATGGCTGCGTTGCTGGTATTCAAGTGGGTCTGTATCAGCCATTAAGTGGCCGCTAGTGCGGTAGGCCTGAATCAACTGCTGCAGACGCGCTGCTTTATTTAGCTGCTCTTTGCCCTCTGGAATGTCGTTATGCCAAGTAATTGGAACGTAAGGGATTCGAAGGGCAGCAAATATCTCTTCATAGAAATTATCTGCTCCAAGCAGAATCTCATGGATTTTCTTTAGGAAGTCGCCTGATTGCGCTCCTTGAATAATGCGATGGTCATAGGTGGAGGTCAGAGTAATTACTTTGGAGATTGCAAGGTTTGCAATAGTTTCCTCACTCGCGCCTTGAAACTCGGCAGGATAATCCATTGCTCCAACGCCAAGGATTAAGCCCTGGCCAGTTACTAGCCTTGGCACAGAGTGAACTGTTCCCAGAGTGCCAGGATTGGTTAGCGAGACAGTTGTGCCACTGAAATCTTCAACACTAAGTGCTCCAGAGCGAGCTTTCTTTACTAGCGCTTCATAAGAGGCCCAAAAGTTTCCAAAATCAAGGCCTTCACATCCCTTAATTGATGGCACAAGTAATTGGCGAGATCCATCTTCTTTAGTTAAATCAATGGCAATTCCAAGATTGATGTGATCGGGATATCCAATTGCTGGTTTTCCATCAAGCTCGGTAAAGAAGGTATTCATCTCTGCATTTTCACGAAGCGCCTTAATCATCGCGTAGCCAATTAGGTGGGTAAATGAAACCTTTCCACCTCTGGCTCGCTTTAAGTGATTGTTAATTACAGTGCGATTATCAATCATTAATTTGGCAGGAATTGCTCTAACACTTGTTGCAGTTGGAACTGTTAATGAAGCTTCCATACTTGTAACAACGCGAGCTGAAACTCCTCTAAGTGGTTCAACTCGTGCTGCAGTTGGGGTTGCAACTTGTGGAGCAGATTTCTTAACTACCTCTGCTGGAGTTGGAATGGGCGCAGGATTTGCTCGAACAACTTCTTGAATAGGTGGTGGCGTATTTTTAGTCTCTTGCGCAGGGGCCTCTTTGACCTGTTGGCGTTTTGGGATTGGTGGGGTAGCTGCTTTTGCTACTGAGCTTGCTGCGCCATTTGTTGCTGGTTTATATCCAGAGAAGAACTCTTGCCAATTGGCTTCAACTGAATTTGGATCGGCTAGGTATCTCTCATACATCTCATCGACGAGCCATTCATTAGAGCCGAATGAGCCGCCAAATTTATTCTCAGGAGTCATGCCTGCCACAGAAAGTAAGCCTATCTTTGTTGCGCTCTGCCTTCCTACCGCCAAGTGGCGTTGTTGGCCACACTTTGGCGATGCAAAAAGCTCTGCTCTAGGGCAGGCTTATGAAATGGCGTTGGCATTTGTTACTGGGGCGAGCAGGGGGCTGGGCTATGAGGTGGCAAAGGCCCTAAAAGCTCGAGGCGATGAAGTAATAGGTATAAGTAAAGATCGCCAGCGGGCCGAGGCGGCATCAAGTGAGCTCGGGATTGCCTTTGAGTTAATGGATTGCCAGCAGATTTCTCAAGTTAGAAGCGTCAGCCAGGAGCTACTAGCTAAATATGGAACTCCAGAGATTCTAGTTCTTGCCCATGGGGTAATGAGTGAGAAGATGGCAAAGACGCTTCGGACCAATGATCAAGAGTGG
Organism: Actinomycetota bacterium; assembly: GCA_005777515.1. Lineage (GTDB taxonomy): Bacteria > Actinomycetota > Actinomycetes > Nanopelagicales > Nanopelagicaceae > MAG-120802. The sequence continues at coordinate 3,576 of SXMA01000090.1, forward strand.
GCAAGAGTTTTAGATATCAATCTCAACTCAGTCTTTACTTTAGTAAATTCCATAGCAGCCCCAATGGCTGAGGCAAGAAATGGAAGAGTAATAATTTTCTCTGCCTGTCTTGGAAGAATGAGTGGTCCTGGAAATGCAGGTGGACTTGCTCCTTATCGCATCTCAAAGGCTGGAGTAAATGCGCTTGTGAGAAATCTTGCTCATGAAACCAATCATGGCGCTAGAGGATTTTTAGTGGATGCAATATGTCCTAACCATAGTAGAACTGATATGGGCGGGGCAGATGCGCCAAGAAGCGCTGCTGAAGGGGCAGCAACTGCAATCTGGCTAGCGACTAGAACATTTAACCCTGGAGATCAGACTGGATTATTCTGGGAGGATCAAGAAGTAGTGCCTTGGTGAGGGATTGCAGCTAGTGCGGCAAGTAAAGTAACTAGAGCAAAGCCTCCAAGACCAATTCCTAACAAATCTCTCTCGCCATCAATCATGTAGTAAGCAACACCAAGTGCTATCAAATTAGCAAGCACAGTTGGCGCGCGGGCGAAGTTTCGCTTTGCGATAAATCCTTTCCCTGCAAAGAAGAGCCCAACGCTAGCAATGGTTAAGAAAGTAATTTCAGCCAATATGGCATCAAGCTCTTCGACCTTGCTTGTAGCAGTCCTTATCGCCAGATAGATGGCCAGGCCAGCAAGAAATAGCGCTTCAAGGCGCACCAGAGTTGCGGCTATTTGATAGACCTTCGAGCCAAAGAGCTTCATATATGCTCTTAAGAATAGGGGATGAGGCAGCTCTAGTTATTATCAAAAAAGCTAGTAAGGCTTGGCTAATTATGACCTCCTTTGATAGCAGCTCATTTGACCAGCTAACCGGCCTTATGACCCCGGTCTATTTCTATGAATCCTTATCTCGCCTAAGGTCCTGGGCGCAGAGAAGTGATAACCCAGTTACCTTAATTGCTATCAACCTAAAAGATCTAAGTGATGATCAATTGCTGGAAGTGGCGAGAGAGTTAAATGGCGAATTAAGGGGAGGGGATCTACTTGCCCGAATGGCTCCAGCAAGATTCTTACTCGCTCTGGTTGCAGATCAACTAGGGGCAAGGCAATTTTTATTTCGAATTACCAATAAGATAAAGGAAGCTAATAATTATCAGCTAATTGAGCTTTCTCCAAATAGAGATCTAGCAGAAGCCTTGAGTGAAATAGATATTTAGGATATTACTTATCTGAAACAAATATTGCTGAGCGGTAATAAGCAAGCTCTGCAATGGAATCTTGAATATCACCTAGGGCTCTATGGTTGCCTGATTTCTTTGGAGCTTGGAAATAGGCTTTTGGATACCATCTCTTTGCTAGCTCTTTTATTGATGAGACATCAATAGTTCTATAGTGGAGAAAGCTATTTAGTAGCGGCATATCCCTAGCAATAAAGTTTCGATCCATCCCAACTGAGTTACCAGCCAGGGGAGACTTTCCCTCTGCTGTGTATTGCTTTAGATACTCAAGAATCCTCTCTTCAGCGATAGAGAGGCTAACTCCATTTGCTACTTTTTCTATCAATCCAGATTCACTATGCATTCTCTTCACTTCATCGCTCATTGAAGCTAGCTTCTCTGGGGTTGTTGTGATAACTAGATCGATCCCATCTCCAAGCAGATTTAGCTCGCTATCAGTAACTAATACTGCAATTTCAATCAGGGCATCTGAGGCTAGGTTGAGCCCAGTCATCTCACAATCGATCCAAATTAGGGCAGGGTTCTCTTGGGCCATGCGGGCACGATACCCCCAACTTCTAGTTCAGAGTTCACCTCCCGTTCACCTAGCACCCATTGGTTATTTACCCAGAGAGGGTCAGATTCAGTCACGCCGAAGCCCTTCGGCACCTACTTTGATTGAAAGGTTTTCTTAAATGTTCTCAAAGAAGCGAATCCTCGCAATGTTTACAGCGACGGGACTTGCACTATCTCTAATGAGCGCACCAGCATTTGCGAAGGAAGCAGATGGTCCAGTAACAAATCTTGGAAAGTGCAGCTCACGAAATAAGATTGCATATGATGCTAAGGGAATTGAATATAAATGCTCCATCGCAGGCGGTGGATTAAAGTGGAAGAAGACTGGCGCAACGCAAGGCTCTGGCGCTTCAACTTCAACATCAACAATTGATACAAAGAAATATGCAAACGTTAGTGGATCAATCAAGATTGATGGTTCAAGCACAGTTGCACCACTTACTGGTGTAGCAGCTGAAGCATTCCAGAAAGTTTCAAAGACTCAGATCACAGTTGGTATTTCCGGAACTGGCGGCGGACAGACTCGTTTCTGTAAGGGCGAGCTAGATATCGCAAATGCATCAGCAGCCTATTCAGCAACACAGCGTAAGCAATGCGAAGATGCTGGAATTAAGTTCACCGAACTCCGTCTAGCAACAGATGCGCTCTCTGTCGTAGTAAATCCTAAGAACACCTGGGCAAAGTGCCTAACAGTTGCTGAGCTAAAGAAGATTTGGGAGCCAGGAAGCAAGGTCAATTATTGGAACCAAGTTCGTGCCGATTTCCCAAGAGTTAAGATGCCGCTATTTGGCGCGGGAACAGATTCTGGAACTTTTGAATACTTCACAGAGCAGATCAATGGTCGCCCTGCAAAGCGCTCACGAGTTGATTACACCCCAACAGAGGATGACAACGTCACTGTAAATGGTGTCAAGCGCTCAACTGGCGCAATGGGCTACTACGGATTCTCTTACTACAAAGAAAATACCGATATCAATAAGGCAATTGCGATTGATGGCGGTAAGGGATGCGCAGAACCATCACTAGAGAATGTGCTAAGTGGCGCCTACACCCCACTTGCTCGACCACTATTTATCTATGTCAATAATGACCAGGTAAAGAAGAATCCTGCAATAATTCCATTCCTTGAGTTCTACGCAGCAGATCTAAAGAACCTCTCCGAGAAGGCGAAGTTCCTACCCCTAACTGCTGAGCAGACCAAGAAGTTGGAAGCAGATCTTGCTGAGCTAAGAAAGCTTGCCAACTAAGGTAAGGTTTTATTGGTCGCCAAAAGCTTTAATAAGTTGTAACGAAGAGGGGTAGAGGATGAGCACCACAGCACAATCCGGCAGAGCCGGAATGTCGCTAGCGCCCTCTACCCACCTTCGCAGAAGAAATCTCATTCAATTATTAATTACTAAATTGATGGCTTCAGCCACTTTAGTTTCAGTTCTAGTAACTGTTGGAATTGTTCTCTCCCTAATTCCAACCACATTTAGACTTCTTAGGGAAATAACCACTCAAATATTTGGAACCGTTTGGGCTCCGTTATTCACTCCATCTCAATATGGCATGGCGCCTTTATTAACTGGAACTTTTATTATCGTTTCAATTGCTATGGTGATTGCAATTCCAATTGGACTTGCTTCAGCAATATTTTTGAGTGATTATGCAACTTTTAATCTCCGCCGAATAGTTAAACCAATCCTTGAGATCTTGGCTGGAATCCCAACAGTTGTTCTTGGTCTCTTTGGCCTTTATGTAGTAAACCCAGAATTTGTGGAGAAGTACTGGCCGATTGGTGAGCCACTGGCATATACCGCACTCGGCGCAGGGTTGATGACTGGCATATTAATTATTCCGATCATTGCCTCAGTTGCTGATGATGCTCTCTCATCTGTGCCAAGAGCAATGCGCGAGGCGGCATATGCGTTAGGTGCAACGAGGCGAGAGGTTGCCACGAAAGTAGTTTTAAATGCAGGACTTTCTGGAGTGGTAGCTGCTTTGATTTTGGCCTTTGCTAGAGCCTTTGGCGAGACCACCATTGCCCTAATGGTCGCTGGAAGTTATCCAAAGCTTTCGGCAAATCCAGGTGATCCAATGCAGACGATGGCATCCTTTATTGGTTTTGCTGGAATTGGTGATGCAGAAGTTGGTTCATCTGCCTATAACACAATTTTCCTAGTTGGAACTGTCTTATTTACAGTTACTTTAGTTCTAAATATCTTGGGAAATAGATTTATTGCAAGATTTAGAGAGGTTTATGAGTGATGGCAACTGCTAGTACTTCACTTGAAAGTCGCGTATCACTTGATCGCCGAATTAAAGATTTTACTTTCACTACATTTCTTTCCGTAAGCATCGTTGCCTCTCTAGCATTTATTTTTTATATCATTTATCGCCTCTATAACAATGCTGGATTCTTACTCTCCTGGGATTTGGTTACATTCTTTCCTTCCTACGACATTGATACTGCAGGTTTTCAATCATCAATTATGGGAAGTATCTGGGTGGTTGGGTTTGCCACCCTATTTGCAGTCCCTATTGGAGTAATGACTGCGCTTTATTTAGAAGAGTTTGCTGGAAAGCGGAATCGCTTTACCGCTCTCCTTGAGTTAAATATTCAAAACCTTGCAGGTGTTCCAGCGGTGGTCTTTGGATTGATCGGACTTGCCTTCATTGCTCGCGGCCCACTTAGTTGGGGCTTTACCGTGGGATCAGCCGCCATCGTTCTTGCGATGTTGATTCTTCCGGTGATCATTATCATCACTCGCGAAGCCATTAGAGCAGTCCCTCCTTCATATAAAGAGGGAGCGCTAGCACTCGGCGCCACGCACTGGCAGGCCGTCAGTAAGTTAGTTATCCCATCTGCCGTTCCAGGAACTGCAACGGGAACAATTCTTGCGGTCTCCCGCGCAATCGGTGAATCAGCCCCACTACTTCTTCTAGGAGCTCTCTCCTTTGTCACCTTTAATCCAACTGGGCTAGACAGCGGCTTTACCATCCTGCCGCTTGCGATCTTTAAATACGCCTCAGACTCACGCGAGGAATTCCAAGTTCTAGCCTCTGCTGGAAGCTTGATTCTGCTGGCAATTCTCTTTGCTATGAACCTATTTGCAATCTTGCTTCGCGATTACACTTTGAGAAAGAGGAATATTTAATGTCAATGATTTTTAGGCAATCACAGGCAAATAAAGTCTCTAAGGAAGAACCTAAGAAAGGGTCAAGTCCGATGAACAGCAGCGCTACTAGAAAACCCGGTGAGCCTATGAAGTTCGTTGACCCAGTCTTTACTCTCAAAGATGTTGCAGTCTCATATGGTGATTTTGTTGCAGTAAGTGATGTAAATATGCAGATTCCATCTCATGACATCACAGCCTTTATCGGCCCCTCTGGATGCGGCAAGTCAACACTTCTTAGGACTTTAAATAGAACAAATGACCTTATCCCTGGCGCAAAAGTTCATGGCTCACTCTTTTATCATGATGCAGATCTCTATCATCCAAGTGCTAGCGCAGTTGAGGTTAGAAGGCGCATCGGTATGGTTTTTCAGAAGCCAAATCCATTTCCAAAAAGCATCTATGAAAATATTGCCTTTGGTCCAAAAGTAAATGGCAGACCGAAGAAGTCAGAGCTAGACGACATTGTAGAAAAGTCTCTTAAATCTGCCGCGCTCTGGGATGAAGTTAAAGATCGCTTAAACGAATCAGCACTTGGCCTCTCAGGCGGTCAGCAGCAGCGCCTCTGTATTGCTCGCTCCATTGCAGTTGAGCCGGATGTGATCTTGATGGATGAGCCTTGCTCGGCACTTGATCCAATTGCCACGCTGCGCATAGAAGAGCTAATGGCAGAGCTTAAGAAGCAATACACCATTGTTATTGTCACTCATAATATGCAGCAGGCTGCTCGCGTAAGCTCCTACACTGCCTTTTATGTAACTGAGGTTAATTTAACTTCAGATCGCCGCACTGGAAAACTTGTGGAATTTAATGAAACCAAGAAGATGTTTAGCACTCCAGATGATGAAAGAACTGAGGCTTACGTAACCGGCAAGATGGGTTAACTCCTAAGAAATAAATAATCCTGGGATTTCGAGGGGTCCTGGGATTTTTTATTGCCCAAAAACAATGCGCGCCCGGCAGGAATCGAACCTGCGACAACCCGCTTAG
>SXMA01000091.1 GCA_005777515.1 Actinomycetota bacterium
AAGTGCGGTATCAACGGCTAGATCTAATTCAGGGCATGAGACCTCATAATCATCTCGAAGCGAGTTATGAGATTGATTTAATAACTGACCAAGTGCTTTAAAATCCCCTGTCTCAAGGGACTTTGCTGCATCTAAAACTCGGGCCATTTCGCTTACACCATGTCGCGCTCGTTTAAATTGAACATCACTTAGCTTTGATTTGTGAGATAACAGGCTCTCCATACTCAATTGGCGCAGGGAGCTAATTGAAAATATTTTAGCCACCTCCTCGCAACTCTCTCGCCGCTTGGCATAGCCACCATCAGTAAGGGCGTGGTGGGCCTGAGTATCAATTATTAGAAGCCTTAGAGAGTTTGAAGCAAAATCAATTTTGATATGCCGAGTTGTAAGATCCTGGCAATCAAGTAATAGTCCATAACCAGCTCTTGCCATTAGCGAAATTGATTGATCCATAATTCCGCAAGGCACACCGACATACTCATTTTCTGCCCGCTGGGTCAGGCGAGCTAACTCAGGCAAAGTTTTCTCTAAATGAAATAGATGATTTAGTGCGGTGGCAAGTGAGCATTCAAGAGCGGCTGAGGAAGATAATCCAGCGCCAAGTGGCACCTTTCCATCAACGTAGATATCAAGGCCAGAATCTATTTCCATCGCCCAGATGACGCCATAGATATATCTAGACCAGGCAGCCCCACCTTTTGCAGCAATTGCCTCTAAAGTGCTTTCAATCATTTCGTTCTTCTTCTGCGCTGAAATGATTCTTATCTTTCTATCAGCTCTTTTGGAAACTGCACACATAGTTACTGCATCGATAGCGAAGGGGAGAACAAAGCCCCCGCTGTAATCAACATGTTCGCCAATTAAGTTCACTCGCCCTGGAGCGCTTGCTACTACTGCAGGGGGATAACCAAAGCCTTTAGTGAATAACTGTGTTATCTCCACTTTGTTTTAAAGCGCCACATCGCGCAGCTGCGCCGCAGATTGCTCTGGCTTTAGATCCATCATAAATGCACCAAATGCAGATTCAGATCCTGCTAAATACTTTAACTTTCCTGGCGCTCGTCTAACCGAGGCTATCTGCCAATGCAGACGCGTTACATCTCTTCCCACCCTTACCGGCGCTTGATGCCAGGAGGCGATGTAGGGCATCGTTACACCGAAGACGCCGTCAAGTCTCATTAAAACTTCTTTAGCAAGAGGAGCAAATGCATCTGATGCAGCTTCATCAAGAGCTATAAAGTCAGGAACACTTCTTCTTGGTGCAAGATGAATTTCAAAGGGATATCTTGAGGCATAGGGCACATAGGCAACCCATTCCTCATTTTGGGCAACGATGCGGACTTTATCTGAAAGCTCTCTAGCTAAAATATCCTCAAGAAGAATATTTCCAGTCTTCTTCTTATGAGCAGTTGCTACTGCTAGCGCTCTCTCTGCTTTTGGAGGTAGGTAGGAGTAGGCATAAATCTGCCCATGAGGATGATTAAGAGTTACTCCAACTTCCTCCCCTCGATTTTCAAAGGCAGCTATATATTCAATATAGGAAAGCTCAGATAGCTCTGCAGTGCGATCGCGCCAGGCTTCAAGGACAGTTCTTATCTGGCGGTGTGAGAGATCTTTAAAGGAGGCTTCATAATCCGATGTAAAACAGATAACTTCACATTTGCCAGCTGAGGCAATCGCTGGGCTGGAAAAATCTGGGTTATCTATTGCCTCAAAACTTGATTTAGGAGCAGCAAGTGATGGAGAGCGGTTATCAAAGACGACCACTTCATAATCACTTTCTGGGATTTCAGTAAGTGAGCCTGGCTTACTTGGCGCGAGTGGATTTAAATCTTTAGGAGGTAGAAATACTCGTTCCTGGCGATGGGCTGCAATTACTACCCATTCATTATTTATTGGATCAAGGCGCATCTCGCCGATGCCTGGTTGCTCTTCACTGCTTCTTTGATCTACTGCGATGCGAGATTGGCCCTTTGTGTCGTAGTAGCGGATGGTGCGCCCATCCATGAGCGTGGCATCACTTCGAATAACGCCTGCGGGGAGTTTCTTACTCGACATAATGGCTATTACTCTACCCGTATGTCTTCTCCAATACCTTCATCTAAGGCCGGGGCCAGGGCGCAGCTAAGCAATGGTGGCGTTGATTTACTCCTTGAGGTTATAGATGGCGCGCCGGTTATTAGATATTGGGGTGCAAGTTTTAAGGGCGAGGCAAGTGAACTTCTCTTTGATCGCTCCATTGCAAATAGCGATTTTGATGCAGTTACTAATCCAGGAATGATGCGAGAGCACTCAAGAGGACATTTGGGATATCCCACAATAAAGGGACATAGAGCAGGTCTTGATTGGTCAACAAAATTTAGCGTTAAAGAATTAAAGAGCGATAAGAGTAGTTTTCAAATTAAATTAGAAGATAAGGATGCCAAGTTAACTCTTGATATCGGCGCAGCTCTAGATCAATTTGGAGTTTTAAAGCTCTGGCAAGAGCTAACTAACCTTGGCGATACTTATTTTCTAGATGAGTTAAATTATTGGCTGCCGCTTAGTGATAGTGCGACTCAGAGCTTAGATTTTGTCGGGCGTTGGTCTAATGAGCGCAATCCGCAGCGGCGAGATATTGCAATTGGCAGATATGTTCGAGATAGCCATGAGGGACGACCTGGGCATAATTACACGATAGGAATGATTGCTTTAGAAACGGAAACTAATTTTGCATCAGGACAATCTTGGGCGCTCAGCCTTGCTTGGAGTGGGGATAGCCAATATTGCATTGAAAAAAATTATGAGGGAAGTGCCAGTATTGCAGCCGGAGAAGTACTTCTTCCAGGCGAAGTGATTCTTGAAAAAGGTCAGAGCTATAGAGCCCCTGATCTCTTTGCTCTCTATTCAAATGCTGGCCTTGATGGACTTTCCTCAAATATGCATAAGCATTTAAGAGCAAGGAGTGTGCATCCAAAAACTCCTCGCCCTATGACGCTGAATTTGTGGGAGGCAATCTACTTTGACCACAATGAGGAGAAGATAAAGAAGATTGTTGATACAGCAGTTGAAGCCGGCTTTGAGCGAGTTGTCTTAGATGACGGTTGGTTTGGCTCTAGAAGAAGTGATTTAAGTGGCCTTGGTGATTGGCAGGTAAGTAAAGAGGTATGGCCAAATGGTCTTGGATCACTTGCTAATTACATAAGAGATAAAGGTATGGAGTTTGGCCTCTGGTTTGAAGGCGAGATGGTTAATCCTGATTCAGATCTCTATCGCTCACATCCTGATTGGATATTAAAGGTTGGCAATCGGGTAGGTCCAACGTGGCGCCATGAGTTGGTCCTTAATCTTGATAATCAAGATGCATATAACTACGTCTTAGATTCAGTAGATAAAATTCTTGCTCAATACCAGATTACCTATATCAAGTGGGATCACAATCGAGTTCTTATTGATGCGGGCTCAAATAATCGAGCTGCAGTGAGAAAGCAAACTCAAGGACTTTATCGCCTCTTTGCTGAACTAAAGAAGCGCCATAAAAATCTAGAGATTGAATCTTGCGCTTCAGGGGGAGCAAGAATTGATCTAGGAATTATTGATTTAGTCGACCGCTTCTGGACCAGCGATAATAATGATGCTCTTGAGCGAGCCAGAATCCAGAGATGGAGCGCGCAATTTATTCCGCCAGAGTTGCTCGGAACTCATATTGGAGCAGATCCTGGCCATCAAACTGGAAGATCTATCTCATTTTCCTTTAGAGCCTTAACTGCTCTCTTTTGCCACGCAGGAGTGGAGCGAGACATCACCCAACTTTCTAGTAGTGAGTTAGCTGAGCTAAAGAGTTGGATTACTCTCTATAAGGCAAGACGCAAACTTCTTCATAGCGGGGATGTTATCCGTATCGATTATCCCAAGGATTCTCACTATCTCCATGGCGTAATTTCTAGTGATAAGAAATCAGCCCTATTTTCATTCTCATGTCTTGAGACAATTCCAGAGTCTCACCCGCCTCGCATGCGCATAAGAGGACTTGATTCTGATCGCAGATATAGCGTTAAGGTTTTAAGTGGAGGTCAAAAATCAAATTTCATGGCTATTGAGCCGCCCAAGTGGATTACTACTGGTATTGAATTAACTGGATCAGAGCTTGAAAATATAGGTCTTAGCGCGCCAATCTTACGCCCAGCATCAGCGCTCTTAATTGAAATAACTGCGCTTTAATCAAGCCAGTTCAGAGTTTTTTCAATGGCTTTCTTCCAATTCTTAAATCCTGTAGTTGCAAGCGCGCTGGCCTTATCTGGCTTAAAGCGCTTATCTTCGCGCCACTTGGCTTTTAGCTCACTGGTATCTTTATAAAAACCTGTTGCAAGTCCTGCAGCATAGGCAGCGCCAAGGGCGGTAGTTTCAATTATCACCGGCCGAATTACTTCAACTCCCAAAATATCTGCCTGCATCTGCATACATAACTCATTAGCAGTAATGCCGCCATCCACTCTAATTTCAGTGAGAGCAACTTTGCTATCAGCGCTCATGGCATCTAATACATCGCGTGTTTGATAACAGATTGCTTCAAGCGCTGCTCTGGCAAGGTGTGCTTTGGTAGCAGCTCTACTCAATCCAACAATTACCCCTCGGGCGTCATTTCGCCAGTAAGGGGCAAAGAGACCAGAGAATGCCGGAACAAAATAAACCCCACCATTATCACTAACGCTCTTTGCAAGTTCTTCAACTTGCGGAGCTGAGGTGATAATGCCTAATTGATCCCTAAGCCATTGGATCGCAGATCCAGTAACAGCGACAGAGCCCTCAAGTGCATACCTCGCCTTATCCTCACCAAATTTATAGCAGAGCGTTGTTAATAGCCCATGCTTAGATCTAACGATTGATGTTCCAGTATTTAGCAGGGCAAAGTTTCCAGTGCCATAGGTTGTCTTTGATTCTCCAAGTTCAAAACAAGTCTGTCCGACCATAGCTGCTTGTTGGTCGCCAAGGATTCCAGAGATAGGAACTGCGCTTGAAAGAGGCCCATTGCTCTGGCTATGGCCATAAATTTGCGAAGAAGATTTGATTTCAGCAAGTATCTGACGAGGAATTTCAAAGATCTCTAAAAGCTCACTATCCCAATCAAGGCTCTCAAGGTTCATAAGTAGAGTTCTGCTGGCATTGGTCACATCGGTGTAGTGGACCCCGCCATTAACTCCACCCGTTAGATTCCATAGCAGCCAAGAATCAATGGTTCCTGCCAGCGCCCGTCCATCCTTTATTGCCAGGGCAACTTCTGGAGAATTCTTAATTAGCCAATTGATCTTGCTTGCTGAAAAGTATGGGGCGATAGCAAGGCCGGTCTTGTAGATAATTTTTTCCTTTACCTGATCACTTAAGGCGTTTAGAAACTCCGCCGTCCTTGTGTCTTGCCAGACTATGGCGTTATGAAGGGGTAGTCCGGTGCTCTTATCCCAGATAAGAGTGGTCTCTCTCTGATTCGTTATTCCAATTGAGTTCAAATCTGAGCCTTGAATACCAGCCTTCTTTAACGCACCAGTAATAACGCTGATGCAAGCTCGCCAGATTTCAGCTCCATCATGTTCCACCCAACCTGCTTTGGGGAGAATTTGAGAATGCTCTAATTGTTCTTGTCCAACGATTTGACCAGTTTGATTAAAGATTATGAAACGAGTACTTGAGGTCCCTTGGTCGAGAGCGCCGATGTAGCCCATAGCCCGTATCCTAAGGGCGTGTCCAGATCTAGTTCCAGCCTGAATATCGCCTCTCGAAGCTCTGCAATCACTGCTTTGGGTGAGAGCGAATTTGATATTTTGGTAATTGGCGGCGGAATTAATGGCGTTGGAATTGCTCTTGATGCTGCATCACGAGGGCTAAGCGTTGCTCTAGTTGAAAGCGGAGACTTCGCATCAGGAACTTCTTCCAAATCTTCAAAGTTAATTCATGGCGGACTTCGCTATCTTGAACAATATGACTTTCGCCTTGTAAGAGAGGCGCTCTATGAGCGAGAGTTAATGGTCACTACGCTCTCACCTCACTTAGTTAAGCCAGTTTCTTTTCTCTATCCACTCCACGAAAAACTAATTGAGAGAACTTATGTTGGAGCTGGAATGGCGCTCTATGACGCGCTACGAGGCTTTAAGAGAGCACTTCCTTGGCATAAGCACTTATCTCAGAAGAAGGTAAGTGAGATTGCGCCATCACTGCGCCTTGATGTAATAACTGGAGGATTTCAATATTTTGATGCTCAAGTAGATGATGCTCGCCATACTATGAGCATTGCTAGAACGGCTGCTAAATATGGCGCAGTTATTACCACAAGAACTAGATGTGAAGAAGTCATTAAAAATGGCAAGCGTGTAGTTGGCGCAAAGATAAGAGATCTAATAAGTGATGAGGTAATTGAAGTCCGCGCAAAAGCCACGATTATGGCATCAGGGGTTTGGAGTGATCAGCTCCATGAGAAGTTTGGACTTAAAGCTGGTTATAAGGTTCGCATGTCTAAGGGCTCACACATTGTGGTGCCAAAGAGTGCGATTAACTCTCAAAGTGGCGTAATTATCAAGACTGATGTTTCGGTGCTTTTCATTATCCCTTGGGGCGAGCAATGGATAGTTGGAACAACCGATACTGATTACCAAGAGAGTAAAGAAGAGCCACTAGCAAGCAGTGATGACGTCTCATACATAATTAATCAAGCTAATCGAGTACTTGAGCCTAAACTAAGACGGGATCAAGTAGTAGGCGTATTTGCAGGCCTTCGCCCACTTGTCTCAACTGATCCTGACTCACCAACAACCACATTATCTAGGGAGCATGTCGTTGATAGCCCCACGCCTGGCTTTGTTTCAATCGCTGGCGGTAAATACACCACATATCGTGTTATGTCAGAAGATGCTGTTGATGAAGCAGTAAATCACTTAAGGCGAATCGTTCCTGATTCAACAACTGAAAACCTTGCCATCATTGGCGCTGAAGGTTATTCGGTATTGATAAATAAGATTCCAAAACTTGCTAAGGAGTATGGGCTTTCTGAAGAAACCATCAGACATCTTCTCGATCGCTACGGCTCTCTATTTGATGAAGTCTTAGCTCCAGCACAAGATGACTCAACTCTTCTTGAGCCTCTAATTGAAGGTTTGCTATATATCAAGGCAGAAGCACGCTATGCCATAACCCATGAAGCAGCTCTAAGCATCGATGATTTATTATCAAGAAGAACTCGGATTGCATTTGAGGCATCTGATTCTGGGCTGAGTATTACTAGTTACTTAGGCGAACTCCTTGGAAACTTTGCAGGGCTTGGGAAGAAAGAGATTGCTAAATCAATCTCTGAATATGAACAGATTATTCTCCGCCAAAAGAAGAGCTTGGAGAAAGCTACGCGAGTAGAGAGTAAAGTAGGTTAATTCTTAATTTGATTCTTGCAAGAATCAAAAGGCACTACCGGCTTACTTGGTTTTGGCGTTGGCGTAACAACAACTTCTGGTCCTTGAATCAGATTAACTGATAAGTCTTGGCGATTTTCTAAATGAGTTCCAGTTTGATCAACAAAGGCGACATATCCTTGAGTAAGCCCTGCCGGAAGATTCTTAAGAGTCAGCGTCCAGATTCCAGCTCTATCTCGAACGGGGCTCTGTTCAACTTTGACTACTGGGCCGCCGCCCTCAACAGGACTTCTCCGAAAAGCTACGGTTCCAGTAACAACGGGCTCTCCACTTGGGCGTTTGACCTCAACCTTAATTTTTACCGGCTTATCGGTACTACTTGCGTTAACGCTAGTGATAAGCAGTGTGGTCGGTTCCTTTACCGGCAGATAATCGCCAACAGCGGGGGTCCAGATGCCACGAGTGAGTTGAAGAAATGAAGCGTTATCTCCTCTAAATACATTTAAATCAACTCTTGGTGATGGCACTCCATACTTCTGACCAATACCGCACGATGAATACTGCCAAATTTGCCAGAGTGATGAGCAGTTCGCAGTCGACCAGGAGTGAACAAAGCAGCCAAATTCTTTTCTCCCAGGTTCAGCAATCGGGTCTGCAGGATTAATTCCGTACTGCGCTTTCCATAGCGGATATTGGCGTAATTTCTCACTTCTAACCATCGCTTGCTCAAGAAATGTTGGATAAGAATAGAGAAATGGTTTTCGTCCAGTTTTTTCATACATCGTTTCAAGCCAAGTCTCAGCCCAGAGAGTTACCAATGACTTTGGTGCATACTTAACGCAGCTGCCATTTGTTACTTGAACGCAGTTATATTCCAAATCAAGTGCGTATGGCAGATCTCGCTCGGTATAGCCACCAAGGCTAGAGAGTCGCCATAGCGCTTTTTGTGCTTGCGCCTTAGCATCAAGAATTACAGATTCTTTATTGGTTGTATTGGGCAATATTGTGTAGTGGTAGTAGCCGGTATAGATACCTGCCGCTTGAGCTGCATCACGATCCATCAAGAGATACTTAAGAGCTAGGGCGTCAGCATCATCTCTTGTATCTGATGCTTTGATCATTACAAATCTAATTCCTGCGTCATACATCTTTACAAAGTCAATTGGCTTATCTTGAGGATGCTGCCAGCGGCTTATATCGGTGCCATGAATTCGACCACCAGGGCCGCTAAGTGAGATTAATTCATCAGGGGTTGAAATTGCCGGGTTCTGCTCAATCACAATTCTCTTTGTCTTTGTGATGAGAGTTTTGCCTCCAATGATCACTTTTGCTCGATATGTTGCGTTGGCAGCAAGGGCTGTAGCTCTTGCTTGAATCTTCCAGGCTCCGCTTGGGGTTGATTTAGTTCTAAGGCGGGTATCACTCCAAGTACTACCGATTTTTACATCAATTTTTACAACTGCATTTTTTACCTTCGGCTTAATTACGCCATGAAAAGTTACTTTGTAATCAGGAAATGCAGGAGTCTGTGTCAGATTAAAGGAAGAAGTTGTCGCCGCCTGCGAAATAGGAGAGCTGATATTGGCCAGTAGCACCCAAATAAGTAAGAGAAGGGATATGCGGCGGGGAGAAATCACTCGGTAATTATGACGATACTTACCCCAAAAATCTCACTTATTGCAGTCTCCAAGGCGTGGCGGTGAGAGTCCTTTCTCACCTGAGCATAGTTATGTGCTCCACTTAACTTCTCAGCATCAATGAAGGAAAGTTTAAGTTCATTGTTATTCAAGCTAACCAATCTGGCATCAAAGAATGCCAGCCATGCCACACGATTTTCTCGCTCGAGAAGATCTAAGACGTCATTCCAGCGAGATTTAACCTCTGCTAATTCCATAGTTTTATGCTAGTTGATGATGGCAAAGATTATTACGACAATACCGATAATCCAGGTAATAGTTCTACCGAAAGACTTTGCTAGAAAGGCTTTACCGAAATTGAGATAGGTCAGGGCAAAGATGATTACACCTGTTCCTGAAATCAACACTGTTTTTAGTACAAGATCGCTAGCACCAGTTTGGTAACGCAGATTAATCAGGCCAAGGGCGAAGAGTGCATAGGCTAAGTATCTGAGATAGGAAAGTGGGCTCATTTTCTGCTCTCCGTAACATCATGGCCAGATTGCGATGGAAGTAGCCACGCCCTTGATGGATCAAAGGAGTACTTAGCTATTTTTCCTACCGGAACAATCTCATCATAAATTGGATCTGAGACCACTGAGATGATTCTTCCCTCATGAGTATCTAAGGTGTATTCAACGTGATTTCCATAGAAAACAACATTTTCAACCAATCCCTCACCTTTTCCAGGCTTTGAACTTCTGCTCTTGGCAGAGGTAACCAAGATAGATTCGGGACGAACCAATAAAACCGGCTTACTTGAAGAGAGAGCCTTTGATTGAGCAGCAACTACCATCTTCTTGCCACTTACCTCGATTTTGGCCTTGTTTGCTG
Source organism: Actinomycetota bacterium (assembly GCA_005777515.1). GTDB lineage: Bacteria > Actinomycetota > Actinomycetes > Nanopelagicales > Nanopelagicaceae > MAG-120802. The sequence continues at coordinate 9,881 of SXMA01000091.1, forward strand.
CAGCTTTGCTAAAAGTTTCAACAGCTAAGAAGTTTGAGCGCCCGATAAAATCAGCAACAAATACCGTTGCGGGCCTGCGATAAACCTCATCAGGTGTGCCGACCTGCTCTACAACTGCATTTCGCATAACCACAATCCGATCAGAGAGGCTCATCGCTTCATCCTGATCATGAGTAACAAAGATGCTGGTAATACCTAATTTCTGTTGAATTGAGCGGATCTCAACACGCATCTGCGCTCGTAGTTTTGCATCGAGATTAGAGAGTGGCTCATCGAATAAAAGAACTTTGGGTCTAACTACCATCGCTCTAGCAAGTGCAACTCTTTGCTGTTGGCCACCTGATAATTGATTAGGGGCGCGATTTGCAAGATGGGAAAGGCTCATTGAATTCAAGACTTCACCAACCGCTTCCTTTATTGCAGCTGCCGACATCTTCTTAATCTTTAGACCATAGGCAACATTGTCAAAGACGCTCATATGTGGAAATAGCGCATAGGATTGAAAAACCATTCCCATCGGGCGCTTATCTGGAGTTAGTGAACTTAGATCCTCTCCATCTAGAAGAACTTTTCCACTGGTAGGGGTTTCAAATCCGGCAATCATTCGAAGCGCAGTTGTCTTGCCACAGCCAGATGGGCCAAGCAGGGTGACAAACTCACCAGGATTGATGGTCAGTGTAAGTTCGCGCACCGCCACTACCTTCTCTTTGTCATTACCAAACTCCTTGGTAAGGGCATCAAGGTTTAGTCTTCCTGATTTATTTTTCATTATCTCTCCTTAGCGTCCTGTCACCATGGGGCGTTCTATTGAAACTTGACTTCTACGTACTAGCAGATTGATTAAACTGCCAATTACTAAAATAATTAAAATTAAAATACAGCAGAGAGCAAAAACATTGCCATATCTGCCCTGATCTGCCTCAGCCAGAATCTTCTGGGTAAGAATTGATGTATCTGGGGTTACAAGGAAGATGATGGGAGATAGCGTGGTCATTGAGTGAGCAAAGGCGTACATAAGTCCTGATAGGAATGCGCCGCTAATGAGTGGAAGGGTAATAAGTCTGAATGTCTTACCGCCAGGCGCACCAAGTGAAGCCGATGCTTCCTCAATTGAGGGATCAATCTGTTGCAACATAGAGATGCCAGAGCGTTGCCCTGCCGGGCTAGATCTAATGATGTAGACCATAACAATTGCGATAGAGCCACCAAGCAGAGCGGCCCCGCCTGCAACTTGAGGAAAAACGGTCACGCCAGCAACTTTTACCGGATCGTTATAGGTGATGGCATATCCAATACCGATAACTGTTCCAGGAACTGCGATACCCAACATACCTAAGAAATCTAGAGCTTCAGAGCCTCGTTTAACTTTTCTAATAACTAGCCAAGCAATCAACATACCGAACACTCCTGCCAGGGGAGTGGCTATTAGAGCAAGCATCGTTGTTGTCTTAATCGCTCCATTGGCAAAACCACCGAGGAGATAGCGGAAGTTATCTAGAGTAAATTCATTGTTTACTCCAATGATCTTTACAAAAGCGCCAAAGATTACCGTTGCATAGACCATGACAATAAGAGTTGTGAGTAATCCTGTTATAGAGAGCAAGAAGAGTTTGGCACCCCTAGATGTAACTAGAGTTGGACGTCCACTTGGTTTTCCAGTTACTGAAACCACGCTCTTCTTCTGAGCCCAATAGCGTTGGACCAAAAATACAAGAAGGGCAGGTAGTAAAAGCAGGGAGGAATAGCCTGCAGCAAGTGAGATGTCGTAATCACCATTGATTGCCATATAAGCCCGCGAGGCAAGAACTGTGTAATTGCCACCGATAATTATCGGATTTGCAAGATCGGCAATTGATTCAATAAAAAGCAGTAAAAATGATCCAGCAAATCCTGGAATCAATAGTGGAAGAGTCACGGTTCTAAATATTCTCGCCTTATTAGCACCAAGGCTTGAACCAGCTTCATCTAGGGCAGGATCAAGGCTTCGCAGCATTCCCAAGAGATTCATATAAGCAATTGGAAAAAATGAGAGAGTTAAAACTAGAACAAGCCCTGGAAAGCCATAGAGCGTTGGGCGCCAATCAAATACCCCTCTGGTGATCATTCCACTTCGACCAAAGAGCACGATGATTGCGGTAGCAAAAGCAAATGGCGGGGAAATGATTGGAATTAAGTTGATGATATGAAGAATTTTCTTACCTCTAAACTCAACTCGAGCTTGGGTATAGGCCATGATGAAACCCAGAACCGTGCCAAGAGCTGCCACGGTAAGACCTAGCTTTACGGTATTCCAAATAATATTTCTCGTGACAACATCGCTAAAGGATCCAGTAATGATGGCGCTGCCTGAGGGCTGCGTTGAATAAATCAAAATATTTATTAGCGGCAGGATTATTAAAAATCCGATGATGAAAATAACCAGAACTAGAGCAATCTTTGTGAAGATGTCGTATTTCGCTCCACTGGCTTTAACGCTCAAAAAACTGCTCCTTAACTCAGACTAGTAGTGAGGGGCTCTGAAATTTAATTCAGAACCCCTCGCACTACTTTATTTATATTACTAGGTTACTTAGCTGATGAAGTTAGCGCTACTTCCTTATCGAAGCGAGCCTTGAGTGCAACTGCTGCAACTCCTGCTGCCTCTGCTTGATAATCAAGCAAAGTAACTTTCTTCAAGTTGACCATTCGAGGGTCATACTTTCCGTTTGGATTGGTAAGAATCTGGAAAGACTCAGCCTTTGCAGGTCCAAGATTTTGTGCTTCAGCCGATAGTGAGAAATCAATATAAGCCTTAGCAGCTTCTGCATTCTTTGCGCCCTTAACTAGAGCAATTCCACCAATTTCAAAGCCAGTTCCTTCTTTAGGGAAGGATACGACTACAGGATTGCCACGAAGTTTTGCTGCGGTGCAGTCGTGAGAGAAGACCAAACCAGTTGCAACTTCGCCGCGACCAAGTGGACCGGTTGGGCCGGCGCCGCTTCTGGTGTAGCTAAGAATGTTCTTGTTTAGATCCTTCATGTAAGCAATCGCTGCATCTTGTGATCCAAGGCGCAATACCTGTGACCAAAGTGCGGTGTATGCAGTTCCTGAAGTTCCTGGGTGGGCCATCATGATGTTGCCCTTGTACTTAGGATCTAGAAGGTCGTTCCAACTTGTTGGAGCGCGAAGACCAAGACGCTTTAGCTCATTGGTATTTGAACAGAAACCTAGTGCTCCCATATAAATACCAGTCCAATAGCCATCGTTGTCCTGGAACTGCTTCTTGAGCATATTTCTAGTTGGCGACTTGTAAGTATCTAGTACGCCTTGAATTCGACCTGAGATATGGCTGTCATTCGGTCCGCCAGTCCAGACATCAAACTCTGGATTATTTTTGGAGGCAATTAAACGAGTGAGAGCTTCACCTGATGAGAGGCGAATAAATTTTGTGGTGATTCCAGTTTTTGCTTGGAAAGCCTGTGTCATTGCAACGCACCAAGCCTCTTGCGGTGTGCAGAGAACATTTAGTGTTCCCGAAAGCTTACGTCCCTGGGCATATTGCAAGGCTCCGTTAACGCGCTCGCAGGTGTAGGTAA
>SXMA01000020.1 GCA_005777515.1 Actinomycetota bacterium
AAGTGCGAAGTTACTCAAGATCATTAAGCGCGGAATATGATGAACCCAGGCGCGATTATTGATATCGGTAATCGTATTTTTCATGCAGTTCATATTGGTTTTACTTGGATCACTAAATAATTGCGGCAGCTCTCGCTTTGCTTGCAAACCATTTTTTTGGCGATACTCACTTCCTAGATACCAATACATTCCATTTACATATTCACGCCAGCCGATGATCTGCCTGATAAAGGCCTCTGCAGAGGCAATTGGAATGTCTCCCTTTTCAAATCTCTTGAGAGCTGCCTTAATAACTTCCTCGGGGTGTAGTAGGCCGTTATTTAGGTAAGGGCTAAGCAGTGAGTGATGCAGCGCCCAATTCTCATCGGTGATTGCATCTTCATAGGGACCAAAGTTTGAGAAGTGATTTTTCAGAAAGTTATCGAGTTGCTTAAGTGCGCCAGCTCTCGTTGTAGCCCAATTGGTAGATGGGATATGTGCTAGCTCTTTAGCAACCTCTAGATCTATCTCATCTGGGGAGTGGGTAAGATATTTTGGCCATTTAAAGTTCTTGGGTGGCGGCAGGCGATTCTCCTTATCAAAATTCCATGCCCCGCCTAGTGGCTTTGCTTTATCCATCAAGACATTGAGACGAACTCTCTGCTTGCGATAGAAGTTCTCCATTAAGTAGCTCTTCTGTTCATCTGCCCATTTAGCAAAGAGTGAGCGAGAAGTGAGAAAGAAATCATTTTCCACAAAACTTACGCCGTATTCACTCAAAGATTGAAAGAGGCGATGAGAGGAAGGCTCTGCAGCAAAAAACTTTACATTTTTGTATTTCTTTGAAAGCACATCAAGGCCTGCAGTTGTGCTGCTTGCTTTAAGGTATTCGACTTTGAACCCCTCATCTCTTAACTCTTGAGCAAAATGTCTAGCACTTGAAATTAAGAAATAAAGCCGTTCTGGATGCCAATTTTTTCCACTCGTCATTGGCTCACTTTGAATAAGTGCGATTACATCCTTCTTGGCATCAGCGCTCTTTAATACTCCGTACTTGGCGTTTAATTGATCAAAGCCAACATAGAGGATGCGTTCGGTCATGCCCACAATTGTATTGACCCTGATAGATTTTGCTCTATGGATTTAGCTAATTTGAAATTTGGCCTCGATACCATCGGTGATAGTCAAAGTGATGATTCTGGAGCACTGATAGAGCGGCTAGCAGCGCTAGCTCAAGGCGATACTTTTTAGATTATGAAGCGCGCAATTGCCCCTTTGAGAGACTTTCTTCATAGAGAGTCATCTAGCGGCACTTTAATTCTTATCGCTTCAGCCCTTGGCTTACTTGCGGCGAACTCTGGCCTTGCAGATAACTACTTTGCTTTTCTAGATCTTAATTTTCAAATAGGACCATCAAGCCTTGAATTAGATTTCACGATATTAAAGAGCATCAACTATTTACTGATGAGCCTCTTTTTCTTTGTCGTTGGCCTTGAGATTAAACGCGAGCTAACTTCAGGCCATCTTGCATCTTTCAAGGCAGCAGCAGCTCCACTATTTGCAGCAATTGGCGGAATGAGCCTTCCAGCCATCATTTATCTAGCAATTGCCGGGGGAGTGGAACCAAATGGTTGGGCAGTTCCGGTGGCTACCGATATTGCACTTGCTGTTGGACTTCTTGCACTGGTTGGAAGTAGCGCTATTGCATCGCTGCGATCATTTCTACTAGCGCTAGCTGTAATTGATGATATTGGCGCCATTTTAATTATTGCCCTGGTTTACTCAACTGGAGTAAATCTTTCATGGGGCCTTGCCGGGCTACTAACAATCTTTGCCATCTTGGGATTTAGAAAGCTTGGGAGTCAATCTCTAGTTGTCTACCTGCCACTAGCCTTATCACTCTGGTATTGCGCATATAGATTCGGGATACATCCAACAATTGCTGGAGTCATTTTGGGTCTGCTCACCCCGAATATTGCACGGACCAGGTCAAATCTAATTGATAGTGAAGATGGATCTGTTTCGGTTATTGAATACCTAGAGCATAAATTTCATCCGATTAGCAGCTATGTAATCGTGCCAATTTTTGCTTTTGCAAATACTGGAGTTGAGATTTCAGGTCAGTCAATTAAAAGCGCACTTAACTCAGTTATTGCTTGGGGAATATTCCTGGGTTTAGTGATTGGAAAACCGCTAGGCGTGCTCCTTGCAACCATGGCGGCAAGAAAAGTAAAGATTGCCGAGTACCCACAAGGTGCTAGCAATCTAGATCTAATTGCCACAGGAAGCGCGGCAGGAATTGGATTTACCGTTGCAATATTTATTGCTCGCTTGGCTTTTGATAGCCCAGAGATTGTGAATCTAGCAATCTTTTCAGTGATTATGGGATCTCTGGTCAGTGCTTTGATTAGCCTGCTGATCTTTAAAACTCTAAAGCGCTCAACGATTTAATTTTTAGCTAGCCAGCCCCAGACCGATTCTGCTCCTGAGTGGCCAGTTAAAAAGATATAGACCAGAGCCAAGATTGCAGCAAGGGCTAGAAGAATTGAAACCAACCTTCTTAAAACTGGCGAACCAATTCCAGCGCCAGTTTTATCCATCCGATATCGAATAAATAACAGAATCAAAAGTGGAATGAAGGTAAATGGCACAATTTCGCCGTAGCTCTCATGTCGTTCAACTTCCTTGTTGAGTCTTTCTTGAAAAGCTTCTCCACTTGCTTTGGCAAGAAATAAAGATAGCTGTGAAATTACTGCAAGAACCAGAACTGGAAGACCATATCTTCTTGAAAAGCTTGGCCAGTAAGACATAGCAAGAGCGGCAAAGGCCACAAGTGGCACTAAAACAACTGGGGCATGTGAGGCTAGAGGGTGAAGTGGAAGTCCAGCAATTAGATCAAATGGTCCACCTAAATCATCGCCATCAAATAATTTCATAGAGGTAAGTATAGAGAAAGCCTAGATTCCTGCTGCCTGCCCTTCACATCTTGGGTCAGAGCCTGCGATATAGGTTCCATTTGGCAAGACTTCAAGCAATTGCACTGCAGAGCCATGACCATAGGCCGAAAGCTCTTCAACGCTATGCCCCTTTTCCTTAAGGGATTGAAGAATCTCTTTCTCCACTCTATTTTCAATCTGCAATACCCCTTCATACTTCTCATCAAGTGATGAACCACCTGCCTTGTTTAAGTGTTGCCAGCGAGGAGCTTCAGCATTCTCTTGTGGCTTCATCTTTAAATCAATGGCATTAACAATTAACTGGAAATTACTCTGCACTTGGATATTTGCCCCAGGAGTTCCTCCCATGTAAGCAAGAGATCCATCATCTCTAGTTACAGACCAGGCATTTAGCGTGTGAGCGGGGCGCTTTCCTGGTGCAATAAAGTTTGGCGACTTTGGATCAAGTGAGAATCCGGTTAAGCGATTGTTAAGCAGGATGCCAGTTCCAGGAATTACCCATGAAGCCCCAAAACCATGAAAGACGCTTTGAATCCAGGAGAGAGCATTGCCATCTCGATCTGCAACTAGGAAGTAGGTGGTATCACTTCCTTCGCTAGATACTGAAGGCTCTTTCAGATTCGCTCTATCCAGATCGATTTGGCTGCGCCTTGCAGCAATGCTGGAAGATGCGAAGAGCTCTTCAAGGTTGATATCAATATGCTCCGGATCTCCAAGAAGTGAGTATCGATCTGCAAAGGCAATCTTTTTTGCCTCCACCATTAAGTGAATTCGATCTGCCTCTTGCATCTTTGCCAAATCAAAACCCTCTGCAATTAATAGCTCCTCAAGCAAAATCATCCCTTGACTTGGTGGAGGCTGGCCATGAATCAAAAAATCGCGATATTTAACGCTTAAGGGCGGGAGAACTCGAGTTCTATGTTCTGCTAGATCTCTAAGGCTAAACCAGCCATCGCTAGCTTCAACTAATTTTCTGGCTATCTCTCCCAGGTAGAAAGCATCTCGCCCATCTTGAACAATCGCCTCTAGGGAATCTGCTAAATCACTTTGAATTACTAGGTCGCCAATTTTTAAATTGGTATCAAAACCAAGGCTTTTAAAAACTTGAGTATCTGGAAACATTTTAAGATGACCTGAAATTCTCTTAACAAATCCAGAGTTAGCAGCAAAGCCATTTCTTGCATAATCAATAGCAGGTGCCAAAATTTGATCCATCGATAAAAGACCAAATTCTTGATGTATCTCAAACCAAGTTGAGACAAGTCCTGGGACGGTTGCGCTTTTAAATCCATGATGATCTATTTCATTTTTGAATT
>SXMA01000092.1 GCA_005777515.1 Actinomycetota bacterium
TAAGGCCCGCAATTTCTTCAGCGACCATTATTCCTTCAGCAAAACCAACATGAGCGAGTTGCAGAGTAGGAATCAAATCTCCAACAGCCCAAACGCCCTTTATGTTGGTGCGGCATTTGTTATCAACTAATACATAGCCGCGATCCATCTTTACTCCAACATCTTCATATCCAAGGCCAGACGATGTGGGGCCTCGTCCGACTGCCACAAGCAAGAGATCAGCAGCAAAGCTCTTTCCATCTTCAAGTATTACCTCAACTCCGGATGCGCTCTTACTCACGCTCTTGAATTTAACTCCCAGTTCAAAATTGATTCCACGTTTTCTAAAGGCGCGCTCCAAAGCCTTGCTAGATGATTCATCCTCTAGGGCAACAAGATGTGGCAGGGCTTCAATGATTCGCACCTCTGCGCCAAATGATTTCCAGACTGAGGCAAATTCGCAGCCAATAACTCCGCCGCCTAGAACGATTACAGATTTAGGAACATATCCCATGTGAATCGCTTGATCGCTGGTGATCACTTGCTTTCCATCGATATCAAGTCCAGGAAGACTCTTTGCATAAGAACCTGTTGCTAGAACGACATTTTTTCCACTGTAGCTCTCGGAGCCAACCTTGACCGTTGTCGCTGAAACCAATTTTCCTTCACCTTCAACGTAGGTGATATTTCTAGATTTAACTAAACCTTGCAGACCTTTATGAAGCTTTGAAATAACACCATCTTTATAGGCATTTACTGCAACCATATCCATGGAGTGAAATTCAGCTTTTACTCCAAATTCAGCAGAGTGCCGTGCGCCATCTGCAATCTCGCCAGCATGAAGCAAAGCTTTAGTTGGAATACATCCTCTATGTAGGCAGGTTCCACCAAGCTTCTCCTTTTCAATTAAGGCGACCTTTAACCCCAATTGAGCTGCTCGTAGTGCGCAGGCATAGCCGCCACTACCACCACCGAGAACCACTAGATCGAAATCTGCCACATCAAACCTTTCTATAACTCTCTCAATGAGCCTATCTTGCCAGCATTACTTGGCAGCTGATGACTCAGCAAGGGCTACTAAAGTGCGAAGTGCGACACCTGTTCCGCCAACTGGGGTATAGCCATGAGCTTTTGCCTCGTTATAGGCAGGTCCTGCGATATCAAGATGTAGCCAAGGCAGCTCTGCATCAACAAAATCTTTTAGAAATAGCCCAGCAACTAACATCCCACCCATTCGATCACCGATATTTGCCATATCAGCAACTGGTGAATCAAGAGATGCTCGTAGCTCCTCTGGAAGCGGCATTGGCCAGAATGCCTCTCCAGTAATTTCAGCAAGAGTTAAGAACTGCTCTCTAAAGCTCTCATTATTTGTCATTACCGCACTTGTTCTCGTTCCAAGTGCCACAACTTGAGCTCCGGTAAGAGTTGCAACATCGACCATGCCATCAAGGCCGCCAGCTTTCTTTCCTACCTCTGCCGCGCGAACCATGGCATCAGCAAGAACAAGGCGACCCTCTGCATCTGGATTTAATACTTCAACAGTCTTACCACCATAAATTGTGATGATGTCACTTGGCCTTGTCGCTTTATCGCTGACCATATTTTCTGCCAGGGCCGCCCAAGCATCAACATTAATTGGAAGTTTTAGTTCAGCAATTGCTAATACTGCAGCGCAGACTGCAGCTGCTCCACTCATATCAGATTTCATTGCCTCCATACCTTGAGCAGGCTTTAGGGCAAGGCCTCCAGTATCAAATGTGATTCCTTTTCCGATAAATGCATAACGCTTCTTAGCGCCCTTGCCGCTATAGGAGAGTCGAAGTAAGCGTGGTGGATTAGCAGAGCCTTGACCAACACCAATTATTCCGCCATAACCGCCCTTAATTAATTGAGTCTCATTGAGTGCTTCGACTTTAACGCCAAGTGATGAAGCAAGCTTTTTAAATCGAAGTGAGAAAGAATCTGGGGTTAGATGACTTGGCGGAGTATTTATTAAATCTCTTGTTAGATGGGTGTATTTAGCAATTATCTCAGCGCGTTTGATTGCCTGGAGGAAACTCTTATCTTTTGCTTTCTTGGAGTAAATCGTGATTTTCTTTAGTGCGGGCTTTCTATCAGCCTTAGAGCTTCCTCTAAATTCATCAAAGGTGTAAGCGCCAAGTAGGGCCCCTTCAGCTATTGCTTGGAAATCTTGTTTTGAAGCTTGCGGCAGAGCAAAAGTTGCTGAGGTAGTTCCGGCAAGAGATCTTGCAGCCGCTCCGGCAGCTCTTCGCAATACTTCATGGGCAATTGAGCCATCAGATTTAAGGGATAGAGCTGTTAAAAGAATTAACTTACTCGCACTTCCTGGAAGCTTAATTACCTCATCACTTGCTCCACTTGCTCCAAGATCAGTAAGGGCTTGAAGTAGTGGTCCCTGATCTACTCGAAGCTCGCCGCTTAATATAGAAAACTTTTTACTCTTCTTATCGAGAGCAAAGCCCAGAACTAGGACTTCGTCTATCACTGAGTTATCGGAGGCTGAGATAGTGGGCAATGTTGTAGGCATTGGGCTAGGTTATTGGAGTGAGCAAATATTCGCCATTACACCAGTTCCATCTTGATTCTGGGGCCAAAGTCGCCGATTTTGGGGGATGGCAGATGCCGATTGAATACCCCGCAGCAAATGGTGGAGGGGTTTTAAATGAGCATAACGCCGTTAGAAATAGCGTGGGCCTCTTTGATGTCTCCCATCTTGGTAAAGCTTCAGTAATAGGTGAAGGAGCGCTGGATTACTTAAACTCAGTTTTTACCAATGATTTGAGAAAGATTTCAGATGGTCAAGCTCAATACAGTCTTCTCTGCCAGAGAGA
>SXMA01000093.1 GCA_005777515.1 Actinomycetota bacterium
GAACTTGCTAAAGCAGTTGAGAAGTTAAGACAAGAAGAACGAGCTGCCTATTTGGAGAAACGCTAAATGAGAATAATTGCTGGTCTTGCAAAAGGAAGAAACATCAATTCACCAATCTCTCAAGTTCGTCCAACCTCTGATCGAGCAAGAGAGGCTCTCTTCTCCACTCTTGAATCTGAATTTGGTTCTCTTAGTGATGCAAACTTTCTTGACCTTTACTGCGGTTCAGGAGCAGTTTCTTGTGAAGCGCTCTCACGTGGCGCTGGGGTAGTAGTTGCGGTTGATAATGAAGAGAAAGCAACTTCAGTAACGCGTAGTAATTTTGAATTGCTTGAAAAAATTCCTGGTATTGGCTCTGCCTCTGTCATAACAATGTCTGCCGGAAAGTATTTGGATAAAGGCGCTGATATGGCCTTCGATATTGTTTTTATTGATCCACCGTATGACTTGCCAAATAGTGATGTTGAAAAAATATTATTGTCACTTATCAATAATGGATTTCTAAAGAGTTCTTCAATAATTGCAGTAGAGCGCGATTCAAAAACCAAACCCTTTTCATGGCCCCAGGGCTTAGCTGAGTTGAAGGTTCGAAAGTATGGCGCAGCCAGTATTTACTACGGCGAACCTAGGCAATAGCGTATTTAGTAATTCGTGTTAGCGTTGCCCCGTGAAGAAAGCAGTATGCCCGGGCTCCTTTGACCCAATCACTAATGGACACCTTGATGTAATTGAGCGTGCCAGTCATTTATTTGACGAGGTTGTAATTGCAGTTCTTGTAAATAACTCAAAGAGCTCTCTGTTTACGATAGAGGAGCGGATAGTTCTAGCTAGAGATTGCGTGAAGCATTTGCCGAATGTAAAGGTTGATATGTGGAGTGGTCTATTAGTTGATTACTGTCGAGAGAATAAAGTAGATGCGATTGTTAAAGGGCTGCGCGCAGTGAGTGATTTTGATTATGAACTTCAGATGGCCCAAATGAATCTGCAATTAAAGGGCGTTGACACTCTTCTTATGGCAACTAAACCTGCCTATTCCTTCCTTTCATCATCTCTAGTTAGAGAGATCGCCCGCTATGGCGGGGATGTTTCAAATCTGGTTCCTGCTGGAGTTTTAAGTGAGTTAACTAGGAAGGCAAAAGATTCTCCTTCGCCAAGTTCGCAATCAGGAAGGTCATGACATGGAAGCAATAGAGAAACTCCAATCTGCCATAACTATGGTTAATGAAGCACGCTCAGTTCCATTATCAGCTTCTTGTGTAGTGCATCGAGGCGAGATGTTGGAGCTGCTTGAGGAGATAAATCAAGCGCTTCCAAAAGATCTCTCAAATGCGCAGAAGCTCCTCGGAAGCAGAGAGACAATAATTGAAGAGGGTAGACAGAGCGCAGAGCAGTTGATTGCTCATGCAAGAGAAGAAGTTGCGCGAATGGTTGAGCAGACTGCAATTGTTGCTGCCGCTAGGGAGGAGTCTGCAAGATTAATTGATGAGGCTCATTCAAAAGTCGAGAAAGAACGTGAAGAAGTTGATGCCTATATCGATTCTCGTCTTGCAACTCTTGAAGTAATTTTAAATAAGACGCTAGAGGCAGTTAATCGGGGACGAGAAAGATTGGCTGGCGCTAGCGATAAAGATGTACTGTCTCAACTAGCAGAGTAGTAATTACGTGAGCTCCAAGACCGAATCACCATTTAAAGTTAATTTCCACGAACTTCCAAGACGAGCTGGGGAGTTTCGCCAATATCACCTGCAATTTAGCGCTCCACAGGCAATCGGTATTGCACTACTTGAGATTCCAAAGTCAGAGCCGATCGATATCTCCTTCAAGGCTGAATCTGTCGATGGCGGAGTTCTACTGACCGGAACTGTGATCTCTCATGCCAAGGGGGAGTGCGGACGTTGTTTAGATCCAATTGACTTTGATGTTAATCAAAAATTCCAAGAGCTATTTCTCTATTCTTCGAAAGTTAGTGAGGTCGAAGACGATGAAGATGAGATCTTTAGCCTTGATGGCGATGTTGCAGACCTTGAAGTTCCGATTCGCGACGCCGTTATTCTTTCGATGCCAATCAACCCTCTCTGCCAGAGTGATTGCTTGGGGCTCTGCTCAGTTTGTGGCCTGAAGTGGCGGGAGATTGAAAAGGATCACGCCCATAAGGCCAGCGATCCTAGGTGGAGCGGATTGGCTGATTGGAAGCCCTAATCAGGCGTGATTTTGCAAAGATACCGGAGCTGAGCAATACTTAGCCCTCAAGTTTGAAGTAGTAATTTTTTAAAGGAGAATAACTGTGCCATTACCAAAGCGAAAGATGTCGCGCTCGCGCACACGTTCTCGTCGTAGCCAGTGGAAAGCAACACCTGCATCGACTGCAAATTGCCCGCAATGTGCGCAACCTAAGTTGCAACATACTGCTTGCCCTACCTGCGGCACCTATAACCGTCGTCAAGTTCTAGAGGTTTAATCTGAGTCTGGCTCTGACCGAAAAGCTTGGAGTTTCGGTAAAACCAGAGTTACTCGAACTCGCATTAACGCACCGCTCCTTTGCTTATGAATTCGGTGGTCTTCCAACAAATGAACGCTTAGAGTTTCTAGGCGATAGCGTCCTTGGTTTAGTAATCACCGAAGCGCTCTATGAACGCTTTCCAGATCTTGATGAGTCACGTCTCTCACCACTTCGCTCAGGGATAGTAAACATGCGCGCCCTTGCAAGCATTGCAAGAGAGTTAGAACTTGGCTCAGCGCTAAAAATAGGCAAAGGTGAAGAGGTAACTGGAGGAAGAGATAAGAATTCAATATTGGCAGATGCCTTTGAGGCTTTGGTTGGAGCGATCTATCTTGATCATGGTTTTGATGTAAGTGCGGAGATCATTATGCGTCTGATGAAGAGCGCTATTGATGAAGCAGTAACAAGGGGGGCGGGTCTTGATGGAAAGACCGCGCTACAAGAAATCGTTGCCTCCTCTGGATGGGCGCCACCTGAATATAAAGTCAGTGAGTCAGGCCCAGATCACGATAAAGATTTTGTTGCCCATGCAATTGTCAATGGAGTCACATACCCGCAGGGTCATGGCAAGTCAAAGCGCGAAGCCGAACAAGTTGCGGCAAGAATCGCCTTTGAAGCTCTTTCAGATAACTAACTTATGCCCGAATTACCCGAGGTCGAAACGGTAAGAAGAGGTTTAGCGCCATTCATTGTAGGAAGAAAAATCAAAGAAATTGATGTAGTCCATAAAGGTGGAAATAGATCCTCAACCTATGCGCCATATAGCGCTATCGAAGGCGCAAAAGTCTTGAGTGTTAACAGACGTGGAAAGTTCCTATGGTTTGAATTAAATCGAGATTTTGCGTTGATGGCCCACTTAGGAATGAGTGGACAGTTGTTGATTCAAGATAAGCAGCGAGAATATGAGAAACATCTGCGGGTTCGTATTGATTGTGGCGATAGAAGAAAAGAGATCAGATTTGTTGATCAACGAACCTTTGGTTGGATTTCAATTGATAAGTTGGTCTTAGAAGGCCAAGACCTAATCCCTCAATCTTTTACTCGAATTGCGCCTGATCTATTTGATAAGAAATTTAATCGCAGCGCAGTGATCAGCCGGATTAGTAAAAAGAATAGCGCGATAAAGCGAGTACTTCTGGATCAGGGCGTGGTAAGCGGTGTAGGCAATATCTACGCCGATGAAGCTCTCTGGCGCGCCAAGATTCATCCCGAACGCCTTGCAAAGAAACTATCGGAGCAAGAAATTTCTAAGCTTCTTGATGCCACTAAATTTGTCATGGAGAAAGCCTTGAAGGCAGGCGGGACAAGTTTTGATGATCTCTATATCAATGTAAATGGCGAGAGTGGCTACTTTGATGTTGAGCTTGAGGCATATGGCCAGGAGAATGAGCCCTGCTCTAGATGTGGCTGCGAGATTCGCAGGATTGCTTTCGCAAACCGCTCGTCACATTTTTGTCCGCAATGCCAGAGCAAATCTCCCCTTAAGAAAGCGGGAAAAAAGAAGGTTAGAAAAAAAGTCAGCTCTAAGCGGGGGTAAAACCCGAGCGTGCGCGGGCTCACCCGATAGGTTCTACCCGTGTATTTAAAGAGCATGACCCTGAAGGGCTTTAAGTCCTTTGCTGCTCCAACGGCCTTGAAGTTCGAGCCTGGGATCACCTGCGTGGTGGGACCCAATGGTTCGGGCAAGAGCAATGTCGTTGATGCTCTCTCTTGGGTTATGGGCGAACAGGGAGCAAAGAGTCTGCGCGGTGGAAAGATGGAAGATGTCATCTTCGCTGGAACTTCAGGGCGAGCACCTCTGGGACGAGCAGAAGTATCAGTCACTATCGACAACGCAGATGGCGCACTACCAATTGAATTTAGCGAAGTTACTATTTCAAGAACTTTATTTCGAAATGGTCAGAGTGATTATCAGATCAATGGTGAATCAGCTCGCCTTCTAGATATCCAAGAGCTATTAAGTGATAGCGGCATTGGACGCGAGATGCACGTCATCGTTGGCCAGGGACAACTTGATGCGATCCTCACGGCAGATCCTCAGGAGCGCAGAGGATTTATTGAGGAAGCTGCTGGAATCTTAAAACATAGAAAGCGAAAAGAGAAAGCTCTTCGAAAATTAGATTCAATGCAAGGCAATATGTCTAGAGTTCAAGATCTCACCAATGAATTGAGAAGACAACTTCGCCCGCTTGGGAAACAGGCAGAGGTTGCTAGAAAAGCTGCTGTGATTCAGGCTGATGTGCGAGATGCAAAGCTAAGAATTCTGGCTGATGACTTAATTGCATTTAATTCAACACTAAATTTAGAAGTTGCTGATGAAACTGCTCTTCGTCAGAGACGAAGTGAAGTAGATCAAGAGCTGGAGCAATTACGCAAAAGAGAGATTGAGCTAGATCAGATAGCAGCAATTCAGGGACCAGAGTTAGCCAGTGCGCAGAATAATTACTACAGCCTCACTGCCCAGAAAGAAAAGCTAAGAGGAACCCAGAACTTAGCATCTGAGCGTGCTCGCTTCTTAGCTGAAGAGGCAGAGGAGGCTAGAGCATCTGGTCGAGATCCTGAAGCGCTAGATGCGGAAGCAAAAGTTCTAAGAGGCGAGGAATCTGTTCTCCAAGGTTCATCAGATAAAGCGCGAGCTGAATTAGTTGCCGCAAGCAATAGCGTCACTCAATTAGAAGCGCGGTTAAAGGGCGAAGAAGATCGAGTGGCCGCAGCGCAGAGAGCACTTGCTGATTATCGAGAGGGGACTGCCAGACAAGAAGGGCATATAAAGTCTCTGCAATCTCGAATCGATGGCGCGGGCTCTGAAATTAGTAGGTTAGAGAGCGCGTTAACTGGCGCTAAGGCAAGAGTGGCTGAATCTAAAGTTGAATTTGCTCGACTTGAGAGTGAAATTGCAGGACTTGATGCAGGAGAGCTCGGCCTTGATGCCGAATTTGAAAAAGCAAAAACTCTGCTCAATAGCAGCAAAGCTGGCCTTGAAAAGTTAAGAAGTGATCTCTCTCTAGCGGAGCGAGCAAGAGCTGCTTCTGAGGCAAAAATTGATGCACTCCGTCAAGCAACGCTTCATAAAGATGGAAGTGGTGCGCTATTAACAAATGATCAGGGGATCGTAATTCGTGGCAGCCTAGCATCGCTATTAACGGTTGAGCCTGGCTGGCAGAGTGCAGTGACCAATGCGCTGGGCTCATTAGCAAATGCACTAGTGCTTCAAGATCTCAATCAGGTTATTTCTGCAATCACTTTCTTGAAATCTAAATCCGCTGGAAGTGCTGAGCTGCTTTTTATATCTGAAGGTGATTCCAGAGCAGTAATTGAGATTCCAAATGGATTGACGCCACTGGCAAGTAAAGTTTCATCAGCTACCTTAAATTCCATTTTGCCGGCTCTTTTCTCTGGCCTGGTTGCTGCAGAATCCCTTAGTCAAGCAAGTCAGATCATCTCTAGTAATCCCTCACTTATTGCAGTTACTCGTGATGGTGATTTGGTTGGAAGAGGAAGAGCAAGTGGCGGCTCATCTGCTCGTACCTCATTAATTGAGATTTCCGAGATGATTGAAAAGGGCGAGATTGAGCTGCAGCGACATGGCCATGATTGCGATCGAATTCACTTTGACATTTCTACTGCTGAGACAAAATTAAGATCGGATCAAATGACCTATGATCAAGCCTTAGCTAGGCTAAACGAGTCAGATGCTGCTATGGCAGCACTCGCTGAGCAGATGGCAGCCGCTAGCCAAGGAGTAAAGAGCGCGAGCGGCGAAGTTGAGCGTCTAGAGAAATCTATTACAGAATTGAAGCAAGCGCTAAATAGTGATCTAAGTGAGTTGAATATCGCTAGAAGTGAGTTTGAGAAAAGTAGTGAGCCGCTAGAACCTGAGTTAAGCACTCTTGAAAATCTAAGAGCAACTCTTGCTACAGCAAGAGCAGTTGAAGTTGAAGCTCGTCTTGCGCTTCGAACGATTGAGGAGCGAGTTGCAGCAATCTCACAGCGGGCTAGAGACCTTGAACTTGCAGCATCAAATGAGCGCCAAGCGGCAAGTAATAACATCGCTCGCCGCGCAGCTAGAGCAAGGGGCGCAGTTACGGCGCAAGCAATCGCTGATGCTGCTTATGAAGCGTTAATTCAAATTGAGAGCTCGATATCAAGAGCAAATAGTGAGCGGGAAAGACTTGAACTTGCTCGCTCTAATCGAGATGGTGAAATTCTTTCTATTCGCCAAGCGATCAGAGATCTAAGTGTTGAGCTTGATCAATTAACTTCCAGTGTTCATCGCGACGAGATAGCTAGAGCTGAACAAAGATTGAGAATTGAACAACTTGAAATAAAAGCTATGGAGGAATTTGGAGTTGATAGTTCATCTCTTGTAAATGAGTACGGACCAGATAAGCCAGTCCCAACCTTCATTGAAGATGAATCTGGAAATTTGAGTCAAGGCGAATTCATTCCGTATGTCCGTCAAGAGCAGGAAAAACGTCTAGCTGGAGCTGAGAAATCTCTGGCCCTTCTTGGCAAGATCAATCCCTTAGCTCTCGAGGAGTTCTCATCCCTTGAAGAGCGGTTGAAATACCTGGCAGATCAGTTAGAGGATTTAAAGAAATCAAAGAAGGATCTTCTAGACATCATCAAATCAGTCGATGATAAGGTTCAAGAGATTTTTGAAGAAGCCTTTAGAGATACGGCGCGAGAGTTTGAAAAAATCTTTGCTCGACTCTTTCCTGGGGGAGAGGGGCGCCTGCTGTTAACTAACCCAAGTGATCTTCTTAATTCTGGCGTTGATGTTGAAGCTCGCCCACCAGGAAAGAGAATCAAGCGACTCTCACTTCTTTCAGGTGGTGAGCGATCATTGACTGCGGTAGCTCTTTTAGTGGCAATATTTAAAGCCAGGCCAAGTCCATTCTATGTTTTAGATGAGGTTGAAGCCGCCCTTGATGACACAAATCTTGGTCGCCTGCTCTCAGTTCTAGAGGAGCTAAGGCAAGCATCGCAGTTAATTATTATCACCCATCAAAAACGAACTATGGAAATCGGCGATACTTTGTATGGCGTAAGTATGCGCGGTGATGGAGTATCAGAAGTTATCTCACAGCGTCTCCGCGAGATTGAAACTGAACCCGCTTAACTATGGGTTTATTTGGCTCTTTCCTAAGCAAGTTCTCGAAATCTAAAGCAACAATTGAAGATCTTGAACAATTTAGACAGATTCTAATCTCATCAGATATTGGAGTAGGGATAACTGAGGAGATTTTGGAGTTAGTAAAACGCGAGAAGAGCGAAGAACTCTCAACAGCTATCGCAAACTCACTTAAATCAAAGTTAAGTACCTCATTAAGGGTTATCAATTTATCAAGTGATGGGCCAACGGTAATTCTAATTGTAGGTGTTAATGGCACTGGGAAGACCACTAGCGCAGCAAAGCTAGCCAATTATTATGCAAAGAGTGGAAAGAAAGTTTTATTAGTTGCGGCTGATACCTTTAGGGCTGCGGCAGTTGCTCAACTTCAGACTTGGGGCGAGAGAATCGGCGTTGAGGTTTTAAGCGGTTCAAGCAATAGCGATCCGGCAGCGATAGCTTTCGATGGAGCGAAAAAAGCTAAGGATGAAGGCTTTGATTTTCTAATAATTGATACTGCCGGAAGACTTCATACCAAGAGCAACTTGATGGATGAGCTAGGTAAAATTCAAAGAGTTGTAGAGAAAGTAACTTCAGTAAATGAGATTTTATTTGTACTTGATGGAACAACTGGTCAGAACGGAATCAAACAAGCAGAGACTTTTGCTGCTAGCGTGAATTTAACAGGGATAGTGGTTACAAAGCTTGATGGCTCCACCAAGGGTGGCATTGCAATCGCCACTGAGGCTGCGCTGCAAGTTCCCTTGAAGTATGTCGGATTTGGTGAGGGGATAGAGGATCTGACGCCTTTTGAGGCTGATGGGTATATCGCTGAACTTTTAACATAGCCGTAACAGAGGGCGAAGAAGCGTCACCTAGGTGAAATCTATTTGAGCCATCAGGGGAAATACTTCTCCTGCATGATCTGCTCATTCTCAGAGTTGAGATATTTACCTTTTATTCACGGAGGCTGCATTTGGCAGCCTTAGTTCGGAGAAAAAATGGATGAAGTAGTACTAAGCGCTGGCGACACCGCTTGGGTTCTAGCTAGCTCTGCCCTGGTTTTACTAATGACCCCAGGGCTTGCTTTCTTCTATGGCGGCATGGTGCGAGCAAAGAGCGCGCTGAATATGATGATGATGTCGATAATCACTATAGGAGTAGTAAGCATTCTCTGGGTTATCTACGGTTTTAAAATTGCTTTTGGCTATGAAGCTGATTCACCTTGGTATGGATCTTTCTCTACATCTGGATTAGGTGATGTAGTAAATGAATTGGCAAATAATGGTGGCGTCTATCCAATCCCGCTTCTAGCATTTGCAGTATTCCAACTTATGTTTGCCATTATTACTCCAGCGCTAATCTCTGGCGCAATTGCAGATCGTACAAAATTCTTCTCATGGGCGATCTTCGTTGCTATCTGGGTAACAGTGGTTTATTTCCCAGTAGCTCACTGGGTATTTGCCTTTGGAAATAAAGTTGGCGACACAGTAACTGGCGCGGGATATCTTGCCTCACAAGGAGTTCAAGACTTTGCAGGTGGAACTGCAGTTCATATCAATGCTGGCGCTGCAGGTCTTGCTCTAGCAATTGTTCTTGGCAAGAGAATTGGTTGGCAGAAATCTCCAATGCGTCCTCACTCACTTCCGTTAGTGCTACTTGGCGCTAGCTTGCTTTGGTTTGGGTGGTTTGGATTTAATGCTGGAAGCGCACTTGCTGCTAACGGGATTGCAGCTCTGGCATTTATCAATACTCAAGTAGCGACAGCGGGAGCAGTAATTGGCTGGATTCTTACGGAGAAATTCCGCGATGGACATCCAACAACACTTGGCGCTGCATCTGGAGCTGTTGCAGGACTTGTTGCTATTACTCCAGCTTGCGCATTCGTTGAACCATGGGCAGCGGCAGCTATTGGCATTCTTGCTGGAATTGCCTGCGCACTTGCAGTTGGTCTTAAGTACAAGCTGGGCTATGACGATTCTCTAGATGTTGTTGGCGTTCACTTAGTGGGAGGCATTGTTGGCAGTTTGGCAATTGGCTTCTTTGGAACCAGCAAGATTCTTGGTCTAGATGGACTCTTCTATGGTGGGGGAGTTGAACTCCTTGGCAAACAAGCCCTCGGTGTTGCTCTAGTTATGGGTTACTCATTTGTAATGACGCTAATCATCGGATTCCTAATTGAAAAAACGATTGGGTTCAGAGTCAAGAGCGAGAGTGAACTAGTCGGAGTAGATCAGGCAGAACATGCAGAGAGCGCCTATGAATTAGGTGGAGTTCTCAAGGGAGGTCGTTAATCATGAAGCTAATTACCGCAATCATTAAGCCCGGAAAGTTTGATGATGTTAAAAATGCCCTCAGGGCAGCTGGAGTCAAAGGAATGACAGTCTCTGAAGTATCTGGAGTTGGTCGCCAAGGTGGCCATGTCGAGGTATATCGCGGGGCTGAATATCCCATCGACTTAATAAGCAAAATAAAGATAGAGATTCTTGCTGAGAATAAGGATGTTGATTCCGTGATCAACACCATTGTGAAGGCGGCATCAACCGGATCAATTGGCGATGGCAAGGTCTGGGCCACCCCCGTTGATAATGTAGTTCGCGTTCGTACCGGCGAGAAAGGTGAGGCTGCAATCTAATAATTGCCCGCATCTAGGCAGTGATACTTGAAAGAAGGTGGAATATGCGAGGGCGTATCCACCTTTTTTCTATTTCCCTAGCCATTATGTAGGCTTAAAGACATGTTCGATTCCTTAAGCTCTAAGTTCTCTGATCTCTTTGGATCACTACGAAGAAAAGGGCGAATTACTCCTGAGGATATTGAGAGCACTTGCCAGGAGCTTCGCAGAGCCTTACTCGAGGCTGATGTCGCTTTAAGCGTTACTGAGGCCTTTGTAGAAAAGATTGAAAGTAGATCACTTGAAAGACTTCCAGAGATTAGGCAATCTACTAACCAATCTGAAGAGATTTATTCGATTATCAACCAAGAATTAATTGCAATTCTTGGCGGGCAAGGCCGACGAATTAGATATGCCAAAACTGGCCCAACGATAATTATGCTTGCAGGTCTTCAAGGATCTGGAAAAACAACATTAGCTGGGAAGTTAGCTCGATTTCTAAAAGAAGAGGGAAATACTCCGCTTTTAGTGGCAGCAGACCTGCAAAGACCAAATGCTGTGACTCAATTACAAGTATTAGCCGAATCAATTTCAGTTCCAATCTTTGCACCAGAGGCAGGAAATGGCGTGGGTGATCCAGTAAAGGTTGCTAGCAGCGCAATTACCTATGCCAAGGAAAAAGTCCACAATGTTGTAATTGTTGATACTGCGGGACGACTTGGTATTGATAGTGAGTTAATGCAACAGGCAAGCTCAATAAGAGATGCGATTAATCCCAATGAAATACTCTTTGTAGTAGATGCAATGATGGGACAAGATGCCCTTACCACCTCGCTAGCCTTTTTAGAGGGAGTAGGTTTTGATGGCGTTGTATTAACAAAACTAGATGGCGATGCTAAAGCTGGAGCTGCCTTATCCATTGTTGAAGTAACAGGAAAGCCAATTCTCTTTACCTCAAGTGGGGAGAAGTTAACTGACTTTGATTACTTCTATCCCGAGCGAATGGCCTCAAGAATTTTGGGTCTTGGCGACATTGCAACCTTAGCTGAACAGGCAAAGCGAGCACTTGATGGCGATAGCGCGAAGCGTCTGGAAGAGAAATTTGTCTCAGGGAAAGATTTCACGCTAGAGGATTTCTTAGAGCAATTAGGGGCAATGAAGAAGATGGGTTCTATGACCAAACTTCTCGGCATGCTGCCTGGCGCCAACTCTGCTGCAATGAAAAAGCAGATAGATAGCATTGACGACAATGAGCTAGTTAGAACTCAAGCTATCGTGCAATCGATGACACCAAGTGAGAGACGTGATCCAAAAATATTAAACGGTTCAAGACGAGCACGTATTGCACTAGGTAGCGGCAGAAGTGTTACCGAGGTTAACTCTCTAGTAGATCGCTTCTCTGCGGCGCAGAAAGCGATGAAGCAGATGAGATCTGGTGGCGGATTACCTGCAGGGATGGCGCTTCCCGGAGGCATGAGCCTTCCAACTGCTGCTCCAATGAATTCGCCAAAGATCGCGCCGAAGAAGAAGTCACGATCTGGAAATCCCGCTAAACGAGCAGCCCAAGAGGGGCGATAGCTCAGCTCAATTGGGAAATATCAAGGGCTCGTGGCAATATTGGCCTCCTGTTCAAGGGCCCTCTACCTCTTGACCGGCACTTATAAACGTAAGAACTTTTTTCTTCACTTGGCATCCTACTCAAGGAAGAGAAGATAAGTTCGATTAACTATGCAAGGAGAAAGCCTTCGTGGCCGTAAAAATTAGATTGGTACGTTTGGGAAAGATCCGTACTCCTCACTATCGAATTGTTGTTGCAGATTCCCGTAAAGCTCGTAATGGATTAAAGATTGAAGAGATTGGTCGTTACTCACCAGCATCTGATCCTTCGCTAATTGAAGTTGATTCAGATCGCGCCCAACATTGGCTAAAGAATGGTGCGCAACCAACCCCAGCTGTAGAGGCAATTTTGAAGGTTACTGGTGATTGGCAGAAGTTCAAGGGAATTGCTGGTCAAGAGGGAACTCTAAAGAGCCTTCCAGTTCGTCCAAATAAACGCGTTGCTTATGAAGAGGCAGTGAAGGCAGCAAGCAATGAGCCAGCAGATGGCGCAACTACTATGAAGAAGCGCGCTGCTGAGAAACTTGCAGCAAAGAACGCTCCGGTAGAAGTTGTAGCTGAAGCAGCTCCTGTTGAGGCAGCTCCGGCGGAAGTAGTAGCTGACGAGGCTCCAGTAGTAGATGCTCCTGCAGAAGCAGTTGCAGAGGCTGCGCCAACTGAAACTCCAGCTGAGTAAATATGATGATTGATGAAGCTCTAGAGC
>SXMA01000003.1 GCA_005777515.1 Actinomycetota bacterium
CCCATTTTATTTACCAAATGGACAACATCTCTAATCGAGCCTGAGGCCAGCATTGTTATCCCAAAGGGTGTAACGCAATGCGATTGGGAGGCTGAACTTGCTGTAGTTATTGGAAAAACTGCCTCCAGAGTTTCAGAATCAGATGCCCTCAAGTATGTCTCAGGTTACACCTGCATGAATGATGTAACCGATCGTGAAGCCCAAAGCAAGGATGGTCAGTGGGTAAGAAGTAAGTCATACGATACTTTCGGACCGATTGGCCCCAGAATTGTTTCTCCAGAAGAGATTGGCGATCCACACAATCTGAAAATAGAAGCCCGTTTAAATGGCAAGACTATGCAATCATCTAATACAAGTAACTTGGTATTCAACGTTCCATTTCTAATCTCTTACATTAGCCAGAGGATTACCCTTGAAGCTGGCGATGTAATCACAACTGGGACCCCTCACGGCGTTGGAACCTTCTATAACCCACCGATTTTTATGCAGCCAGGAGATGTGATTGAGATTGAGATTGAAAAAATTGGAATTCTGCGTAATAAGGTAGTCGCTGAGTAACAAATGAGCTATCCAAAGTCGCAAAAAAAATTAGCGCTCATCACTGGAGGCGCTAATGGAATTGGTCTAGCCACTGCGCAGCAGCTCGCTAAGCAAAATTATGATTTGTTTTTAATTGATAAAGATGAAGAAAATTTGAAGATTGCCCAGAGTAAAGTGTTGAGCCTTGGAGCAGAGGTTCAAATCTTGGCTTTAGACCTTTCCGAAGCTCAAGAAACAGACTTAGTAATCTCAGATTTGGTAAAACGCTATGAGTTTGATGCCCTTGTAAACAATGCAGGTGTGGGTTTTGCCCGAACAGTGTCACAAACTACTCAAGCAGAATGGGACCTCACATTTGCAGTGAATGTAACAGCCCAATTCATTCTTTGTAAGCATATTGTTCCGCAGATGATTCAAAGAGGAGGGGGGGAGATTGTTAATGTTGCATCTGCCGGAGCGCTTGTGGGGCTCAAGAATCGTGTTGCTTATTGTTCTTCTAAAGCAGCAGTAGTTGGCTTAACACGCTGTATTGCTGCGGATCATGCAATGGAAGGAATTCGAATAAATGCGATTGCGCCAGGAACTGTAGATTCAACTTGGATAGGACGAATTCTGGCTGATGATCCTGATCCCCTCGCTCGTCGCAAATTAATGGAGGCCCGGCAATTGGATGGCAAAATGGGAACTCCAGAGGAAGTTGCTTTTGGTATCGCATTTTTACTTAGTCCAGAGGCACGGTTTGTAAATGGAAGTGTCTTCTCAATGGATGCAGGATTAACGGCGGTTTAGGTGTCTGAGAAAATAAATGGCGTTGTCGGTGTAATCCGCACCAATGAACCAGAAACTGCATACCGATTAGCTAAAGCTTGGGATTCCACTTCAATTACCGCTATTGAAATCACTATGACGGTCCCAGGAGCGCTTTCCATTATTGAAAAACTATTAGATGAGGGCGTAACCAGACTTGGTGGCGGAACTGTTCGAACAGTGGAGCAAGTAAAGTCTCTTGCAAAAATGGGAGCAGCTTTTGCTGTATCTCCTCACTCTGATGAAAGAGTTATTAAAGAAGCAGTACAGCTAGGTTTGCCTGTGACCCCTGGAGCTATGACCCCAACAGAGATTGTTAAAGTAATGCAATGGGGCGCAACTTCAGCAAAGATTTTCCCCATTAAAGCCCTTGGAGGATTGGACTTTATCGAAGCTATCCTTGAACCATTGCCTGAGCTAAAACTGGTTGTGTCTGGTGGAGTTCAACCAAGAGAAGTTCAGGGTTATCTTCAAGCGGGCTGTGTTGGCGTTTGCATGGGAGGAGCTCTCTGGGATCAAGCGATAACCGATGAGGGCAATATCCAAGAGATTACCGCCTTTGCAAATCGCGCGCTTGAATCAATGTAGGCACGTTTCTCTTTAAAAATTGTAATGAGCGTTCTAATTGCGGTCGATAAATTCAAAGGTTCCTTGTCGCAATCCGAAATTATTGAAGTGGTCTCAAATTTTTTATCGCGTCACCAGATAGTACATAGCTCCGTACATATTGCAGATGGAGGTGATGGTTCAATTGATGCATTTACGCAACTGGGGTGGCAGCGCAAGACAATGACCGTTTCGGGACCACTAAACAATGAACATAAAGCAGACTATGCAGTAAGCCCTGACGGCAATCGAGTAGCTGTAGAAGTGGCCGAAATTTGTGGCATTAAATATCTTCAGGGAAATCTCAAGCCATATTTGGCATCTTCACGAGGAGTTGGCGAGGCTCTTTCTCAAATTCTTCCAAGTTATTTTCAAGAAATTCTTATTTGTGTTGGAGGAAGCGCAAGCATTGACGGAGGAATGGGAATTTTGCAAGGGATGAGAATAAGCGTATTAGATCGAAATGGTAAATCTGTTCAACCAGGGCTTGCTGGGCTTGAAAAGGCTTTTGAAATTGATTTCAAAACTCTAATTAGCAAACGAGAAGAACTATTTGGCGATTCATCGCTCAAAGTGTTGAGTGACACAAGTTTTCCTCTTCTAGGAATCCATGGAGCAGCACGCTCTTTTGGAAGGCAGAAAGGACTCACTAGATTCGGACAGATTCGCGCCGAATTAGCGCTACGCAGATGGTTCAGGATTTCGAAAGAATTCAATCCTCAGATAGAGAAGAAGAAAACTGGAACCGGTAGTGCTGGCGGAATTGGATTTGCTATGAATACCTTCTTCGGTGCAAATATTGAATCCGGCTCTGATTTTTTTGTTGCAGAAAGCAGAGTTGGAAAATTGCTAACAGAAAAAATGACTCTGATTACCGGGGAAGGTCGAATTGATTCAACAACCCTTTCGGGGAAAACCCTGCTTCCATTACTTAAGTTAGCCCGAGAGCGGAATTCTAGAGTTTTATTACTCTGCGGGAGCGCCGATGCCACCACCCTTAGATACCTCCGTAAAGAATTTCCTATTGTGGGAGTTGTTAAACTTTCTAATTCTGGTGAAGGAATTGAAGTACTAATGAACAGAGCAAGAGAGATACTTGCAGAACAACTAGATTCCTCCTATCAAGAGGGGTGGTTTGCGTGACCAAAATCTGGTGTCAATGGGGCGATTTAATCTTGCCACCTAGCTTCGACTTAATCTCTACTCCTATTGATCATCTCGGAGATGAAGAGTTGGAAGAGATTGAAGTCTATGTTCCTTTATATATGGGTGGTCTCCCCGCGCTGAGCCCAATCGTAAAGATGAAGAAGCTAAAAATTCTGCAATTACTTATGGCTGGCTATGAAGATGCTCTGGCCTTTAAACGTGCTGGTATAAAGCTATTTAATGCGCGAGGTGTTCATGACTTTTCAACAGCAGAATTAACTTTGGGCCTTGTTATCTCAAGCTTACGTGGGATAGACGAATTTATTCGCAATAAAGATCAAGGCATCTGGGATCATAAGAGAAATGATTCGATTTTTGGCAAAAGTGTTGCAATAGTTGGTGCCGGATCAGTTGCAGCAAAAATTGAAAGCTTCCTTGAACCCTTTGGGGTCAAGCCCACTTGTTTTGCTCGAAGCGCACGAGATAGAAGAATTAGAGGAATATCAGAGTTAGATGACTTAATTTCAAACTTCGATATTGTCATTCTGGCAGTTCCGTTGACGACTGAAACTAAAGATCTCTTTGATGCGAAAAGAATTAATCGCATGAAGCCGGGAGCTTTACTCGTGAATGTCTCACGTGGACCTGTCGTAAATACCGAAGCGCTGCTAAACGCTTTGACCTCTGGCCATATTCGGGCAGCAATCGATGTCACCGACCCAGAACCACTTCCTAGTAACCACCCACTTTGGCGGGCGCCAAATCTGATTATCTCCCCTCATGTTGGTGGAGACTCTGCTGCTTTTGAGCCACATGGTCGAAAACTTGTTGAGGAGCAGTGTCGCAGACTTGAAGTTGGCGAGCCTTTACTCAATGAAGTGACTTGGTAGAAAGATGTTTTCTCTAATTGTTATTTTTAAAGTTAAAAAGGGTAAGAAATCAGCTTTTCTTCACGCGATTTCCCCTGTTGTTGAACTCACTAAAAGCGAGCCTGGAAATTTACAATATCAATTAAACATTGATGAATCTAACGAAGACAATTTCTTTTTGTTTGAATGCTACAGAGATAGAACCGCCTACGAGGCACATACCAAAAAAACTTATCTTTCCTCTTTTCGAGCTGACCTCGATTCACTTTTACTTGAACCACCTATTGTCATGCGTGGCTCAGTAATTGAAAAGTAATTCAATTAGCCAGATATCCACCGTCTACAGGAATAACTACACCACTTACATAGTCGGATGCTTTTGAAGAGAGAAAAAGGGTTACCCCTGCAAGGTCTTCAGGCTTTCCCCAACGTCCAATTGGTATTCGTGATGTAAGAAACTCAAATCTCGCTTTGTCTTTTCTGACTCGATCATTTATATCTGTTTCTATAAAACCTGGGGCGATTCCGTTTACTTGAATGCCAAGAGGAACTAATTCGTTTGATAACCCCCGTACCAAGCCACCAAGAGCAGACTTAGCTGCTGTATAGCTGATTACATTTTTACCACCGAGGAAAGTCCACATCGAGGCGGTGAAAATAATCTTTCCCCTACCCCGCTCAGCCATTCCTCTGGCAATTTCGCGAGATAGTAAAAATGGAGCCGTTAAATCAATTTCTAGGGTTTCGTCCCATTGTTCATCGCTATGGTCTAAAACTTCGGCACGGTTGGCAATGCCTGCATTGTTAATTAATATATCGATCTTGCGGCCCTTTAAGCCTGAAATCAAATCTTTGGTTTGATTTCTTATTCGAAGATCAGCGGCAATTCCTTCAAAGGAGCGGCCATAGCCTCTAACGATCAGTGAGAGTTCATCCCCAGGCGTTTGTTTGGATGAGACAGCGATGATGTCGGCGCCTTGCTCGGCCAATATCTGGGCCATGGCAAAACCAATCCCCTTTCGAGCCCCAGTGACCAGGGCGGTCTTTCCTGATAGGTCAAATAGGTTCATTTCCTGCCCTCTTTCATAGGCGATTTCCCAAAAAATAGGTGGAGCCTAGGTCTCTTAGGTAAAACATTGAGACCTCAAACCCTTTCCATTTACCTCACAATACATTATTGTTTTGGTAAATCGTTAACCGTTCACAAAGAGAGGAAAGTTAATGAAAAACAAAAAGAGGCATTCCTTTATTGCCTTGATTGGAACTGTGGCCATCGCAATGGGTGGCTTGATTGGCGTCCAAGCAACACAGGCCGCTCCTAGCGCGACTTGCAATGTGAAGACTACTGCTGAGAAAGCGAACTGTGATGTCATAATTTATGGTGCGCTTCACCGAGTACAAGCACTCGACCCTATGAATCCAGTTGGTGGATATACCGAGGGACAGATGGCTTACACCATCCAAGGAAAACTTTTTCGTTATGACGCTAATGGAAAGCCCCGCAGAGATTTGGTTGCTACAGAGAGCATCTCTGCCGATAAAAAAACCGTTACTCATACCCTTAAGGATGCAAAGTACTCAGATGGAACGGTAATAACAGCGCAAGATGCGATAGTTGCATTTGACCGTTGGGTCAATTCTAAACGCTCCGCTTCCTATATTGACCAGGTTGAAAAAGTCGTTGCCAAAGATAGTAAAACTGTAGTTTGGACTTTAAAACGACCTTACCCTCAGTTTAACTTTGCACTTGCTCAAGAATTTATGGCACTTCATCCAGCGGGCAAAGTTGATACTGAAGCCAAGGCTAAGGAGTACTTTAAGAATCCTGTAGCTGGTGGACCGATGATGGTAAAAACTTTTACTCCTGGAACTGATTTGTTTGTGTCAGTTGCTAATCCAAACTATTGGGCGAAGCCTGTAGTAAAAGAAATTCGAGTTGTCACAATTCCCGATGCCAACACACGCTTGGCAGCATTCCAATCAGGTCAAATTGACTATGTCATGGAGTTGCCGTTAACAGCTGCCAAGACCAAGTGGGATAAAAGCAAGTACCGCGTAACAGGCGAGAAAGACTCAGGCGTCTTCATGCTTGCATTCAATATGGGTCCACTACAGCCGAATGATGCTTTGAAGAGCGCAAAAGTGCGCCAAGCTATTTCACTTGCTGTATCTCGAGATCAAATTATGCGAGTTGCTTTTGCGGGCTTGTCTACTCCTTCTTGTGGCATGCAGTTTGAATTCAATAATGAGTTCTATACCTGCTCCTTACCGAAAAATGGTAAGCGTGATACCGCAGCCGCTCGCAAGCTTTTAAAAGAGGCGGGCTACCCCAACGGCTTTAAAGTAAAGATGCACGTTCCAAACCGTGTCTTCTGGCAAGATGCAGCGCAAATTGTCAAAGATAGCCTCCGATTTGTCGGGATTGATGTCACTATTGAAATGGTGACTCCTGATACCAACATATCTCCAGTAATTAACAAGCGTGATTGGGAGATGATGTGGTTCGGAAATAACGCAGCCACTGGAACACTACAGCTCTCAAACTGGTTCAAGCCAGGTGGAGTTTGGGCTAATAATGCGAATATACCTGATGCCTTGATATCCGAAACGGGTGCACTTCTAAATGATGCGACAGCCGCTGAGAGCAAGGATGTGATTCAACAGAAATTAAACGCTGTTGAGAAGATTGCCTATGATCTCTCGATATTCATTCCAATCGGAACCCGATTCTATGTATCGGGAAGTCGAATTGGAAACAACTTGGTAGAAGCACTTCTTCCAGGACAGTTGCAATTCGTTGTCGCAACAAATCCTCCTCTTCCAAACGATTAAAAATTATTTTGGGCGAGGTAGATTGACGAGGGTGCTCCAGGAGTAGGAAGCTATTGCTGGAGCAAGAATTAAAGCAGTGGTAATAGTTGATTCATTCAATTATTACCACTTCGCTTTGAAAGGAAAGGATCTAGGCCATTACTAAGAATGTCTTTCTAAAAAAAGTCATAGGACGCCTCTTCCGTGCAGTTGCCATTTCTTTTTGGGTGATGGTGATTTCATTCATGCTCATCCGAATTACTCCAGGAGATCCAGCGGCAACTCGACTTGGAGCAGGGGCAGAGCTTGAAGCAATAGAGGCTTTACGTAAGCAGCTCAAGCTGGATGTTTCTCCTATAGAACAATTTTTTAGCTATGCGGCTGGGTTATTTCAAGGTGATCTTGGAGTATCACTGGTTACTGGAGTTGAAGTTCTAGAAGTCATACAGAATACCCTCCCTCTAACTTTGACATATATCTTTCTCTCTGTAATTCTGGCATTCCTAATAGCGATTCCGATTTCTACTCTAGTTGGCTGGTCAAACAAGGCATCAGTAGTTTATCTATTTCGCGGTATCACATCTGTAATTATCGCTACACCTAATTTCTTTATAGCCATGATTGGAATTCTTCTCTTCAGTGTGAGGAGAGAGTGGGCTCCTGTTTTTGGCTATGTAAACGATTTTCCAGAAAACTTAAAATATTTATGGCTTCCCGTAAGTATCAACACCTTAATTTTGGTCGCGATTATCTCCAGAGTCCTTCAATCGTCAATTGTTGATACTAAGGGTGAAGAGTTTGTGGAGACTGGAATCATTAGAGGTGTAAGTAGGCCTCGCTTCTTTCTCTATTACATATTAAAACCCTCTATGGCTCCGACTGTCGTACTGCTCTCCTACATGATGGGAACAATGCTTGGAGCAACAGTTATTCTTGAAACTATCTTTTCTCTTCCAGGCATTGGTCGTGAATTAGTTGGAGCTGTTTTAGCTAGCGACTACCCCATGGTTCAAGGCATTCTGCTATTTTTCGGCGTCATCACCGTTTTTCTTAGTTTTATTGGTGATCTGTGCGCATATGCACTTGATCGACGGGTGAAACTATGAAGACGATTAATACTGCAGCTAATGTCCAAACTAGACGGCAGCGCTTAAGGGAATGGGTTTCACTTCCAGGTGGCTTTGGCATTATCACTGGAATTTCCATGTTTTTAACTATTGTACTAATTGGTGTTATCCATCCAATCATTAGCGCATATGAACCAGATGAATTCGTTGGGGAATCATTTCAACCTCCCTCTTGGCAGCACCCGTTTGGATTAGACCAATTAGGTCGAGATGTCATGACTCGCACTTTTGCCGCCGTACCTGCTGATATTGGTGTCGCATTTCTTGGAGTTAGCATTCCGTTAGTAATTGGAACCTTGATTGGAATTTTGCTTGGACTAGCCAAGAACAAATACTTCGTATCTCTAGTTAGTTCAATAATTGATGGAATAAACGCTTTTCCTTTGCTCATAATTGCAATTGCAATGATTTCTTTCTTGGGCC
>SXMA01000021.1 GCA_005777515.1 Actinomycetota bacterium
AAAGAGCACTCAGCTGTTGATTGGTCGATTCGCCCATTAGAGCAGGAATGGCTTGATTATGCAGCGCTTGATGTGGCGTTATTAATCGACCTTAGAGATAAAGTGGCAGAAATGCTTGAGGCGCAAGGGAAATTAAAGTGGGCGGTGCAAGACTTTGCGGCAATATTAAAGAGCCCTCCCCTTGAGAAACGTAAAGAGCCTTGGAGAAGAACTTCGGGAATGCATGAGATTAAATCTCGATATCAACTAGCACTCATCAGGCAGCTCTGGCAGAGACGAGATGAGATTGCAGCTTCAATTGATCTAGCTCCGGGAAGGCTCTTATCAGATGCGGTGATTATTGCCTTGGCTAAATCCAATGTGAAAAGTAGAGATGAACTTATGAAACTTAACGAAGCTAAGGCGAGAATAAGAAATGAAATTCAAAAGAGCTACATCGACACTTGGCTAGAGACATTTCTTGCAGCCCAGTCATTAACTCAAGAGCAGTGGCCAGAACTTCGAAGCAGAAGTGATTCTCTTCCCCCAGTTAAGATTTGGAAGGCAAAGTTTCCTATCGCCTATGCTCACATAAGCCATGCCAAAGCTAAGTTAAATGAAATTGCATTAGAGCTAAATATCCCCCTGGAGAACCTCCTAGGACCTGAGTTGGTAAGAAAGATCTGCTTTGATAACGCAAGTGAGCAAATCCATAAGATGAGCGAGGCTCTACTGGCAAGAGTTGAGGCGCAGTTGAGGCTTAATGGAGCAAGAGAGTGGCAGATAGAAAAGTGCTCTCAGCCTCTGGCCGAAAGCCTCGGAGAGGCTGAGCCGTTGCCTCCTCCTGCCCCCGTTGCGGATGAAACCGAGGCTCAAGAGTGAGATGAATTACGCAACATTTGAGTTGCGTAAATCGTGGGAGTTGGATTAATCTCTACCCGTGCTAAGTAATTTCCTGATAGCCCTGCGCGAGGGCCTTGAGGCTGCCCTCATCGTTGGAATTCTCGTGGCCTACGTGGTCAAAACCAACCGCCGTAACCTACTGCCGCCTTTGTGGAGCGGAGTTGGTGTTGCTCTAGCTATCTCTTTCGCACTCGGTGGCTTCTTGGCTTTCACCTCAGCCGAACTTTCTGAAAGAGGCGAGGAGTTCTTTGCGGGAACTACCTCTTTCGTAGCTGTCGCCTTGGTTACTTGGATGGTCTTTTGGATGAAGGCCACCGCCAGAGCCCTTAGAGATACTCTCCATGAGAAGGTCGAGACCGCTGCGATGGTTGGCCCGTTAGCTCTTGCCGCAGCAGCTTTTTTCGCCGTCGCACGCGAAGGTCTTGAGACTGCTCTTTTTGTCTACTCAAATTTTCAAGTTGCTGGTTCAAAAACTCCTGCCACGATCGGTTTGGTTTCAGGGCTGCTACTTGCAGTTTTACTGGGCTATGCAATATATCGAAGGGCGATTAAGTTCAATCTCTCTAAGTTCTTTACGATAACTGGCGTCGCTCTGATTATTGTCGCCGCTGGAGTTCTATCTTATGGAATCCATGAATTCCAAGAACTGGGCTGGCTCCCAGGGGAAGAGTCATATGCCTGGGATGTAACATCCTGGATGGCTGCAGATTCAATTATGGGATCACTGCTTGCCGGGACTATCGGATTTGATACCACAATGTCCTGGTTGCAATTGCTGGCTTACGGCGCCTACATTCTTGGAACGCTTTATCTATACCTAAGACCAGCCAAGAGTCTGACTCCTGTAAAGCAGAGTTAATAGCTAGAAAGCACTTTGCTAATAGGTTACTGACCAGTAACCTAGCGGCATGAATACTGCCACCACCTCAACCAATGTAGTTCTCCTTGATGCTGTTCGCTCCCCTTTTGGAAAAGCTGGAAGTTTATATGCCGGCACCCGCGCCGATGACATTATCGTTCGAACTATTCGCGGCCTGTTAGAGCGAAATCCATCGGTTAAGCCATCTGAAATTGATGATGTAGCAATTGCTGCTGCTACTCAATATGGCGATCAAGGAATGAACATCGGTAGAAGCGCATCACTTCTGGCAGGAATTCCAAATACTGTTCCGGGTTATTCAATCGATCGCTGGTGCGCAGGTGCGCTAACTTCAGTGACAACTCTGGCTGGATCTATTGCGATGGGCGCATACGATCTTGCAATCGCTGGCGGTGTGGAACACATGGGCAATCACCCAATGGGCGATGGCATGGATCCAAATCCTAGGTATTTAGCAGAGAAGTTAGTTGATACTGATGCGCTCTCGATGGGAAATACTGCAGAGCGTCTGCACGATAAATTCCCACACCTAACCAAGGAGAGAGCAGATAAATATGCCCTTCGCTCTCAAGAAAAAACTGCCGCTGCATATAAGAGCGGAAAGATCCAACCGAATTTGATTCCAGTTGCAGTAAGAAGCGCTGAGCAAGGTTGGGGGGTTGCAACAGTTGATGAACCACCAAGACCTGGAACAACCCTTGAAGCACTAACTGCGCTAAAGACTCCATTTCGTCCTCAGGGCAGAGTAACTGCTGGAAATGCGGCAGGACTAAACGATGGCGCAACAGCAGCGCTTCTTGCTAGCGAGAGTAAAGCTAAAGAGCTAGGCCTATCACCAAAGGCTAGATTGATTACCTTTGCATTTGCTGGAGTAGAACCAGAGATCATGGGATATGGGCCTGTGCCATCAACGCTTAAGGCTCTTGATAAGGCAGGCTTAAAGATTGAAGATATTGGTTTATTTGAGATTAATGAAGCCTTCTCAATCCAAGTGCTCTCATTCCTTGACTACTTTGGAATTGGTGATGATGACCCAAGAGTGAATCCTTATGGTGGAGCAATTGCTGTTGGCCATCCACTTGCATCATCTGGAATCCGTTTGATTCTCAACCTTGCTGAGGGCTTTAAAGATCACCCAGAAGTTAGATATGGCATTACCACTATGTGTATTGGACTTGGAATGGGTGGAACCATCATCTGGGAGAACCCAAATTACAAAAAGGGAGCATAAGTAATATGGCAGAGATAACAACTCCCCCAGATGAAGTAGTAACAAACGCTCTCTTGCGCCAAGTTGATCTTTCATCTTTCGGTGCATCTGGCACCCTTGCCTTGATAACTTTAGATAACGGCCATGATCACACCAGGCCAAATACCTTTGGAATTCAATCTCTAAACTCACTAAATGATGCAATTACCGCAGCTGAAAGTAGCGATGCGGTAGCGATAGCAATTATTGGAAAGCCCTTTATCTTTGCAGCTGGAGCAGATCTATCTGGAATTTCATATGTTGCCAAGCGAGAGCAATCACTAGCCTTTGGAAAATTAGGACATGACATCTTTAAAAGACTTGGCAGAAGCAAGAAGGTCACTTTTACCTTTATCAATGGGCTTGCTTTAGGTGGCGGCCTTGAAGTGGGACTGCATTGCAATTATCGAACCATGGCTACAACTGCCCTTACGGCGCTCCCCGAGTGTTTCCTTGGCTTAGTTCCTGGCTGGGGCGGAGCGACACTGCTTCCTAAACTAATTGGGCCAGAGAGAGCTGTGCAGGTAATTATTTTAAATGCTTTAAATAACAATACGATGATGAAGGCTAAAGATGCCCAGGGCCTGGGAGTTGTTGATGCAGTGTTTGAGCCTGCTGACTTTCTAGAAAAATCAATCGCCTTTGCTGCCAGAATTGTTTCAGGAAAAGAGAAGATAGAGCGTAAAGATTATTCAACAGATCCAAATTGGGATAAAGCTTTAGAAACGGGGAAAGCTGTGATTGCCAAAAAATATGGCGGAGCAGATATTGAAGCCCCAAGACGCGCCTTGGAACTCATCTCCGCTGCAAGAAGTAACACCCTTGATCAAGGATTTGATGCTGAGGATGAGATTTTGGCAAACCTGGTGATGGGCAATCCTTTGAGGGCCTCGCTCTATGCATTTAATCTGATTCAAAAGAAGCGTAAGAAAGTTGAAGGCGCTCCAAAGCCTGCTCTTGCTAGAAAGGTAACAAAAGCCGGAGTTGTAGGAGCTGGCTTGATGGCATCCCAATTAGCACTTCTAATGATTAGAAACCTAAAAGTGCCAGTAGTTATGACTGATCTTGACCAAGAGCGCGTTGATAAAGGTGTTGCTTGGGTTAAAAATGAGATTAATAAGTTAGTTGAGAAGAAGCGCTTAAGCCCAGAGGCCGCAGCCAGATTATCGTCTCTAATCTCAGGATCTGTAAGCCAATCTGCTTTTGCTGGTTGTGACTTCATAATTGAAGCAGTATTTGAAGAGCTCTCGATAAAGCAGAAGTTGTTTAAGGATCTGGAGGCAATAATCTCTGCTGAGTGCGTGCTAGCTACCAATACTTCATCGCTCTCGGTTGAAAAAATGGGTGAAGGTCTTAAGAACCCAGAGCGCGTTGTTGGATTCCACTTCTTTAATCCAGTAGCTGTTATGCCACTTTTGGAGGTAGCAAGAACTTCAAAAACTGATGATGCCACTACTGCAACTGCAATTAACGTCGGTAAAGAGCTCAAGAAAACAATGATTATTTGTAAAGATGCTCCAGGCTTTGTGGTTAATCGCTTGCTAACAAGATTTATGGGCGAAGTTACAGATGCTGTCGATGAAGGAACTCCGACAGATGTAGCCGATAACGCTCTGCGTCCTCTTGGATTTCCAATGTCGCCATTTGAACTATTTGGCCTAGTTGGTCCAGGAGTTGCTCTTCATGTCTCCAAGACTTTAAATGCCAACCTAGGCCCGCGCTATCGCATCTCGCCAACTGTCTCTCGAATGGTGGAGAAAGGCGTAAAAACTTTCTATGTCAAAGATGAGAAAGGCGCACTTAGCGTTAATCCTGAGGCTATTGCTCTCATTGAAAAGGGAGATAAACCATCAACTGCAGAGCAAGTTCGCACCAGAGCTCTTTCAGCCCTGGCTCAAGAGGCAAGAATGATGCTGGATGAAGGCGTTGTTGCCACCGCATCAGAGATTGATCTCTGCATGTTGCTAGGGGCGGGATGGCCAATGCATTTAGGCGGAATATTGCCTTATCTTGATAGAGAAGGAATTAGTGAAGCGGTTTGCGGTCAGCGTTTTCATCCGCCGCAAGTTGCATCCCTTCCTGCTTAACATTTAACGAAGCCCAGCCAACTAATTGACGGCTGATGCTCTGTGAAGTGATTCCAATATCTTGCAGAATTTCGGCGCGCTTTGAGTGTTGAATAAATTCCAAAGGCACTCCAATTGAATGAATTGGCAGCTCTAAGCCATTTTCACGAAATAGCTCAGATAAGGTGCTAGCAATTCCGCCATGCTTAATTCCATCTTCGAGCACCACTACTCGTTTAAATCTTGGAGCCATGGCAAGAAGTGAATCTGCTGGAAGAGGCTTAACCCAGAGTGGATCGATGACAGTTACTCCAACGCCTTCGCGAAATGCTTGAGATGCAGCATCAATTGCAAGCGGCGCCATAGCTCCAATGCTCACAAGAAGAATGTCTGAGCTCTCGCCACGATAGAGAACATCTAGCCCGCCACGTCTTTCAAATGCTGGCAAATCTTTTCCAATTGCTCCCTTTGGAAAGCGAATGATTGAAGGGGCATCAGAGATGGCAACAGCTTCTGCTAGTGATTCCTTTAATCTCGCGCCATCACGGGGCGCTGCCACAAATGCATTTGGAATGATTCCAGTAAGTGCTAGATCCCAGATTCCATGATGCGACGGACCATCATCTCCAGTTATTCCTGCTCTATCTAAGACAAAGGTGACTCCAGCTTTATGTAATCCCACATCCAATAGCAATTGATCAAATGCACGATTTAGAAATGTTGAATAGACCGCAACTACTGGATGAAGGCCGGTATAAGCCATACCGGCAGCCGAGGTCACCGCGTGCTGTTCAGCAATTCCCACATCAAATGTTCGCTCCGGAAATTCTGCTTGGAATCTATCAAGCCCCGTTGGACCAAGCATGGCAGCAGTAATTGCCACAACATCTTTTCGCTCTCGACCTATCTCAACTAGCGCTTCAGAAAAAACTTTCGTCCACGTAGCGCCATTATTTGATAGCGGCTCCCCTGTTTCAGGATCAACGACCCCAACTGCGTGAAACTTCTCTGCCTCATCATTGAGCGCTGGAGCATGTCCCCGTCCCTTTTCAGTGATGGCGTGGACTAATACTGGCCCTGAGAATTTCTTTGCCTGATTCAGAGCACGCTCGAGTGCAGGAATATCATGACCATCAACTGGTCCCAGATACTTAAGTCCTAGATCCTCGAACATTCCTTGCGGAGCAACAATATCCTTAATACCTTTTTTCATTCCGTGGAGAGTTTCGTAGATTGGATTTCCGACAACCGGAGTCTTTTCCAATACTTGCTTTCCCCAATCAAGGAATTTTTCATATCCCTTTGTAGCGCGAAGCGTGGATAGATAAGTGGCTACTCCGCCAATAGTTGGTGAGTAAGAGCGTTCATTATCGTTAACCACAATCACAAGTTTTAGGTCATCCGAGGCAGCAATATTATTTAGCGCCTCCCAAGACATTCCACCTGTTAGAGCTCCATCTCCAACTACTGCTACAACAGTTCTATCGCTCTGATTCTGCAGAGCAAAACCGCGAGCGATTCCATCAGCCCATGAGAGAGCTGTTGAAGCATGTGAGTTTTCAATAACATCATGTTCGCTCTCTGCCCTACTTGGATATCCAGCAATTCCTCCGCGCTGGCGAAGCTTTTCAAATCCTGCAGCTCTACCGGTTAATATCTTATGGACATAACTTTGATGGCCTGTGTCATAAACCATGACATCTTGGGGGGATTCAAATACGCGATGAAGCGCGATACTCAACTCCACAATTCCAAGATTTGGTCCTAAATGTCCGCCTGACTTTGAAACTTTCTCGATTAGAAAAGCTCTGATCTCTGCCGCTAACTCTGTTAGCTCCCCTTGGCTAAAGCGCGCCAAGTCGCCAGGAGATTTAATCCGGCTAAGGTGTTTCATGTCTGGATTCTATCGGTGAACTAAGAAAGAAGAGAGCGCAAGACGTACTGCATGATTCCACCGTGGCGATAGTAATCAGCCTCACCTGGGGTATCGATACGTACCTTTGCCTCAAAGCTCTTATCTCCAGCCGTCACCTTAACAATGCTTGGAATGCGACCTTCGTTTAACGCAGTAACTCCAGATATTGAAAATACTTCTTCGCCGCTAAGCCCTAATGAATTGGCATCTTGACCATCAAGAAATTGCAGAGGAAGAACTCCCATTCCAATCAAATTAGAGCGATGAATTCTCTCAAAAGATTCAGCAATTACTGCCTTTACTCCAAGAAGCGCGGTTCCTTTTGCAGCCCAATCTCTAGAAGATCCGGAGCCATATTCTTTTCCTGCCAGAATCACTAAAGCAATGTTGGCATCTTGGTATGCCATTGATGCATCATAGATTGTGCTCTGCTTACCACCATCAATAAAGTTTCTAGTAAAGCCACCTTCAACTCCATCAAGTAGAAGATTCTTCAAGCGTATATTTGCAAAAGTTCCTCTAATCATGACTTCATGATTGCCACGGCGCGAACCATAGGAATTAAAGTCAGATTTTTCTACCCCATTTTCTGCTAGATATTTTCCAGCTGGAGAATCAACCTTAATTGAACCTGCTGGTGATATGTGATCAGTAGTTACTGAATCACCAAGCTTTGCCAAAACTCTTGCACCTGAAATATCAGTAACTGGAAGTGGATTTCTAGGCATAGATTCAAAGTAAGGAGGCTTTCTGACATAGGTAGATTTTGGATCCCACTCAAAAGTCTTTCCTTCAGGGGTTGCAAGTGATGTCCAGCGATGATCTCCAGCAAAGACACTTGAATAGTCTTTCTTAAACATATCTGAAGTCACTACTGAATCAATCACACCTTGGATCTCTTGCATACTTGGCCAGATATCCTTAAGGAATACATCATTTCCAGAGCTATCTTGGCCTAGTGGATCTTTATCAAAGTCATGATCCATACTCCCAGCGATTGAATAGGCCACAACTAGTGGAGGCGATGCTAAGTAGTTCATTTTCACATCAGGGCTAATCCGACCTTCAAAGTTTCTGTTTCCAGAAAGCACTGCTGCAACAGAGAGATTACTGTCATTTACTGCTTTGCTAATCTCTAGAGGCAATGGACCTGAGTTTCCAATACAGGTAACGCACCCATAGCCAACTAGGTTAAATCCGAGTTTTTCTAGATATGGAGTTAGTCCTGATTTTTCATAGTAGTTAGTAACTACCTTTGAACCTGGAGCAAGTGTGGTTTTCACCCAAGGCTTACTCATCAAACCTTTTTCTACAGCTTTCTTTGCCAGTAGACCTGCCCCAATCATCACTGATGGATTTGAAGTATTGGTACAAGAGGTAATTGAAGCAATTACCACTGAGCCATTGGTAATAGACCCTTTTCTTGAATTTACTTCAATTGCTATTGGATTAGTAGCAGTATTGCTAGAAAGATATGAAGGAAGAACTTGCGCAAAGGAGCTCTTGGCATCGCTTAGGGAGACTCGATCTTGTGGTCTCTTTGGCCCTGCAATGGATGGAACGACACTTGATAGATCTAGCTCTAATCGCTCTGAGTACCGTGGTTCTGCGGATGGGTCATGCCATAGGCCTTGAGCCTTGGCATATTTCTCCACTAGCTCTAACTGTTCTCTGCTTCTTCCGGTTAACTCTAGATACTTAATCGTCTCCTGATCTATCGGGAAAATTGCCACAGTTGAGCCATACTCAGGTGACATATTCCCAATGGTGGCGCGATTAGCCATCGGAAGCGCGCTCACTCCAGGGCCATAAAATTCAACAAACTTGCCAACTACGCCATGCTTTCTGAGCATCTCAGTAATTGTTAAAACTAAATCAGTTGCAGTTGTTCCAACTGGTAGCTCTCCACTTAACTTAAACCCTAGAACCCTAGGAATCAGCATAGAAACTGGCTGACCAAGAAGGGCTGCCTCTGCTTCAATGCCCCCAACTCCCCAACCAAGAACTCCAAGTCCATTGACCATAGTGGTGTGTGAATCAGTTCCAACCACAGTATCTGGATAGGCCCGCTGCACACCATTTACCGCTCTGATCATTACCACTCTTGCCAGGTATTCAATGTTGACCTGATGAACAATGCCAGTACCAGGTGGAACTACTTTAAATTCATCAAAGGCGCTCTGGCCCCAACGAAGGAAGCGATATCGCTCTTGATTTCTCTCATATTCAATATCGACATTTTCTTTGAAAGAGCTTGCTGTTCCATATTTATCTGCAATAACAGAGTGGTCGATAACTAGTTCAGCAGGAGCTAACGGATTGACTCGTGATGGATCGCCACCAAGTTCTGAAATTGCCTCTCTCATAGTGGCAAGATCGACAACGCAGGGAACTCCAGTGAAATCTTGCATGATCACGCGAGCTGGCGTGAATTGAATTTCAGTATCAGGAATTGATTCAGGATTCCAAGAAGCTAAAGCTTCGATCTGCTTGGCTGTGATATTTGCGCCATCTTCAGTGCGAAGGAGATTTTCTAGTAATACTTTTAAGGAAAAGGGAAGAGTATTGGCTTGAGAAAGTTTGGTGATATCAAATATTTCGTAACTCTTGCCTGATACTTCAAGTGAGCTCTTTGCGCCGAAGGAGTTCTTGCTCATGAGCCCATCTTAACTGTTGCCATATGAAGTGCTCAAAACGCATTGCTAGAGTACTACTCAAGAAATAATGAATCGCGCCACAAGCTCCATATGAGCAGTCATTGGAAAGAGGTCAAAGGCCCTAATTTGATCCAACTTGTATCCCTGCGCCAAAAGATAGGCGCTGTCTCGGGCAAGTGAGGCTGGATCACAGGCAACATAGACAATCGTTCTGGGAGCAAGCGAGGTCATTGTTGAAATGACTCGCTCCCCTGCACCAGCTCGAGGAGGATCAAGAAGAACCACATTTGCTGCTCGATACTTCTTCAAGCTTGCCTCAACTTTTGCTTCAACTATTTCAACTCTTGGCTCTAAGGCAAAGTTTCTTCTG
>SXMA01000094.1 GCA_005777515.1 Actinomycetota bacterium
ATATAGCCTTTTCACCCTGACGCTAGACTTCAAACTCTATGGCTCAGTCAATACCTAACCTTTCTGCCCCCACCCAGACTCAATCTCGGGGGGTCCTTTCCATCCCTGCTTTTCGAAAACTTTGGAATGCCATGGCATTCTCGTCCTTTGGTGATTGGTTAGGTCTTCTTGCCACAACTGCGCTGGCACAGCAATTAGCTGGCGGCGATTATGCAACTGCAAACTTTGCTATCGCGGGCGTCTTCATCGCCCGACTTCTACCATCAGTTATTCTTGGCCCACTAGCAGGAGTTATAGCTGACAAGTTTGATCGAAAGAAACTAATGGTTATTGGGGATATTCTCCGTGCGCTCTTGTTTATCTCGATACCGATTGTGGGAAATTATTTCTGGCTCTATACCGCAACGGTTCTAATTGAGTGCATAACCCTCTTTTGGAGCCCTGCAAAAGATGCGACCATGCCGAATTTGGTTCCCAAGAATAAGCTTGAGAGCGCTAATCAGATGACGCTTCTTGCATCTTATGGAAGTGCCCCTTTTGCGGCCATCACCTTCACACTACTAACAGTATTCATTACTGGAATTAGCGCTGCCTTTAATCTTGGTTCAAACTCAGCTGTTGATTTAGCGTTATTTATCAATGCACTCTCTTTTCTCTTTAGCGCATTTACGGTAAGTCAGATGGATATTCCTAAAGAGCATTTAAAGAAAGGTGAGGTTTCAGGTTCGCTACTTTCATCACTTATTGATGGAGGAAAGTTCTTATCCTCTTCCAAAGTAATCAGAGGCCTCATTTTTGGTCTTCTCGGTGCATTCGTTGCAGCCGGTGCTGTAATTGGTCTAGCTAGAACCTTTGTAGGCGATTTGGCAGGTGGTGATGCTGCCTATGGAATTTTATTTAGTGCTGTCTTTACCGGCCTTGCTATTGGTATTGCGCTAGGGCCGAAGGTTTTTGCACAGTTTTCGAGAAGGCGTCTATTTGGCGCAGCGCTAAGCGTTGCCGGATTTCTATTGGTTGTGCTTTCTCTGCTTCAAAACCTAGTCCTTGCAGTATTTGTTGTAGTACTTCTAGGTTTATTTTCAGGAGTTTCCTGGGTCACTGGATTTACGATGATTGGGATGGAAGTCTCTGATGAATTGCGCGGAAGAGTATTTGCCTTCACTCAATCACTAGTACGCATCTCACTTGTCGGAGTTCTTGCAATCTCACCATTAGTTGCGGCAGCAATTGGTGAGCATCAATTCAATTTTGGTGAAGTTCAACTTACCTACAATGGCGCAGCATTTACCATGCTTGGTGGGGGAATAATCGCAATGATAGTTGGAGTGCTTTCTTATCAACATATGAAAGATCGTCCAGGAGTTTCATTCTGGAGCGATATCGTAAACGCTTTCAAAGGCGAACTTAGCTCAATTACTTCTCCTAAAACTGATGGGCTCTTTATATCTTTTGAAGGTGGTGAGGGATCAGGTAAATCTACGCAAGCAAAATTATTAAAAGAGTGGTTTGAAAATGAAGGTAAATCTGTAGTTCTAAGTAGAGAGCCAGGCGGCACAGATTTAGGTAAGAATTTAAGAAAGATTCTGCTTGATAATGACACCGGAGATATCTCCCCAAGATCTGAGGCGCTGTTATATGCAGCCGATAGAGCTCATCATGTCTATTCATTAATACGCCCGGCCCTTGAGCGCGGGGATGTTGTCATTACCGACCGGTACTTTGACTCCTCCATTGCTTATCAGGGAGCTGGTCGGATCTTGTCACCTAATGAAGTAGCTCGTATCAATCGTTGGGCAACAGAATCTCTCTTCCCAACCCTAACAATTATCTTGGATCAACCAGCTGATATTGGACTATCGCGAATTAAGAGCGCTGATAGATTAGAGAGTGAATCAATTGAGTTTCACAATAGAGTCAGACAGGAATTTCTTCAACTAGCAGCAGTAGATCCTGAGAGATACCTAGTCATTGATGCGAGAAAACCAATTATTGAAATTCACCAAGAGATAACATCTCGAATTACAGAACTATCAAGGAAGAGATAATGAGCGTTTTTGATTCTTTAGTCGGCCAAAGTGAGGTTGTTGAACGACTTGAGTTAGCAATTAGCGCTGCAAAGAGCGGAAGTTCCTCACAACAAATGGTCCACTCCTGGCTCTTTGTCGGGCCTGCTGGTTCTGGTCGATCAAATGCTGCCATAGCTTTTGCTGCAGCTCTGGTCTGCAGTGAAAGTGGCTGTGGTTCATGTAGAGATTGCCAGACAGTTCTTGCTGGCACCCATATTGATGTTGAGAGATTTAACCCCACCGGATTATCCATAAAAGCAGAGGAAGTTCGGGAATTGATAGCAAGGTCTGCTTGGTCACCATCTGTTGGTTCTTGGCGAATTGTTATTATCGAAGATGCTGATCGATTAACTGAGACTGCAGCCAATGCGCTATTGAAAACCATTGAGGAACCAGAGACTCATACTCTTTGGCTTTTATGCGCTCCGACTCTAACTGATGTTTCAGTAACTATTCGATCTAGGTGCAGGCTTCTTCAACTGCGGACTCCATCAAAGGCAAGTGTTGAAGAATTTCTTCTAGCAAATACGAGCGTTGATTCAAAGACTGCAGCTTTTGCAGCTCGAGTTTCCCAAGGACATATCGGACGCGCTCGATTTATTGCGACAAATCAAGATGCTCAGTCAAGAAGAAAGCAGATACTTTCTTTAGCTTTCTCATTAAAAGATATCGATTCCTGTTTTAAAGCAGCCTCGCATCTTTTAGATATTGCTCAAGAACAGGCTGAGAGCGAAAATTCGGAGCGAGATAGTAAAGAGCTAAAGCAATTACAAGATGCCTATCAAGGAACAGGGCGCTCACTTGTCTCCGGGGGCTC
>SXMA01000022.1 GCA_005777515.1 Actinomycetota bacterium
GTAAGGAAAATACCTGGCTCTGCGAAGTCAAAGTAGATGGCCTTGCGATAAATCTTCTTTATGAGCAATCAAGATTGGTAAGAGCGCTCACTCGAGGAAATGGCGTAACAGGTGAGGATGTAACGCTAAATATAAAGACCATTAGAGAAATTCCACATCAACTCATCGGAGATAAGCTTCCACAGCGCGTTGAAATTCGGGGCGAAGTCTTCTTTCCTTTGAGCAAGTTTGCGCAATTAAATGATGAACTTGAAGAGGCTGGAAAGACCATATTTGCTAATCCTAGAAATGCAGCCGCAGGATCTCTTCGCCAGAAGGATCCAAGAGTGACAGCTTCACGGCCGCTTTCAAT
This sequence comes from Actinomycetota bacterium, assembly GCA_005777515.1. Lineage (GTDB taxonomy): Bacteria > Actinomycetota > Actinomycetes > Nanopelagicales > Nanopelagicaceae > MAG-120802. Next base: position 353 of record SXMA01000022.1, read on the forward strand.
GGTGGTTCATGGAATTGGAGCACTTGATGGGATAACTCTGGATACACAGAGTCAGGGCTATGAGCTAATGAAGAGTTGGGGCCTTCCGGTTAGTAAGCGCTTTAAGGTGGCAAAAAACAGGGATGAGGTAAAGGAATTTATCGAGTATTGCTTGCAAAATCGTCATGGAATTGAGCATGAAATAGATGGCGTAGTAATCAAGGTAAATGAGCGAGAGGCTCAAAGAACTCTTGGCTTCACCTCGCGCGCTCCAAAGTGGGCTATTGCTTATAAGTATCCGCCAGAGGAGGTAACTACCAAGCTACTTGATATCAGAGTTAGCGTTGGTAGAACTGGGCGAGTAACACCATTTGCATTTATGGAAGCGGTAAGAGTTTCGGGCTCGAGTGTAAGCAATGCCACCCTTCACAATATGGAGGAGGTAGCAAGAAAAGGGATTTTGATTGGCGATGTTGTAGTTCTTAGAAAAGCAGGAGATGTAATTCCAGAGATTCTTGGCCCAGTTCTTGAAAGTCGTGATGGGACAGAGCGCGCATTTGTAATACCAAGTAATTGTCCTGAGTGCGGCAGCAAACTTCGCGCCATGAGCCAGGGCGATGTTGATATTCGCTGTCCCAATACACGAAGTTGTCCAGCGCAATTGCGCGAGCGTATCTACTACATCGGATCAAGAGCCGCTCTTGATATTGATGTACTTGGTTATGAAGCAACGAGCGCGCTATTGGAAGATAAGTTGATAGTTGATGAATCAGATATCTTTGATCTAGATAGCAAGAAATTACTAAAGAGTGAGTTTTTTAGGAAGAAGGATGGAAATCTTGGCGCTAATGCTGAAAAATTACTAGAGGCGCTAAATGAAGCAAAACTGCGACCACTCTGGAGAATTTTGGTTGCACTCTCTATTCGCCATGTTGGACCAACAGCGGCGCAAGGTCTTGCTAATCATTTTGGCTCAATTGCAAAAATAGCTGCTGCTAGTACTCAGGAGCTTGCCTCAGTTGATGGCGTGGGATCAGTAATCGCAGAGAGCGTTAAAGAATTCTTTGCTCAAGAATGGCGCGCTCAAATTGTGGTTAAGTGGGCAAAGGCTGGAGTGAGAATGGAAGGGGTTTCATCAAGTGATAAAGCCCAAACGCTAAAAGGATTGACCTTGGTAGTTACCGGTTCGCTAGAGAGTTTTACTCGAGATAGCGTTAATGAGGCCATTATTGAGCGGGGTGGAAAGGTTTCCTCATCGGTCTCGAAGAAAACAGATTATGTAGTTGTTGGTAGTGAGCCGGGATCTAAGGCAAGCAAGGCTGGAGAGCTTGGCGTTCCCACTCTTGATGAGAAGAGTTTTATAGAATTATTGCAGAATGGACCTAAGGGTTAGGATAGGGAAGTGATGAAGTTATTTTCAATTGCAATGCTGATGGAGAGCTTTAGCGAAACCAAGCGTGAACTCCCAGCCGCCCCAATATTTTTTGGAGTATTTACCTTTGCCACTTTAATGCTGATGCTCTATCTAGTACTACGCCTTGATCGCGACTAAATCAATCGCCTTATTTGGGGGAAGTTTTGACCCCATTCATAATGGGCATCTGCTGGTCATTGAAGAACTTTTAAGCTCTGCGCGTTTTGAAAAATTCATTGTTATTCCTGCTGGTAATCCTTGGCAGAAGAGCGTTGCAGCTAGCGCTGCCCACCGTCTTGCTATGGTTGAAATTGCTTTGAAAGATTGCATGAGCAAATTTAGAGAGCTTGAGATAAGCAGATTCGAAATCAATGATCCAAGACCAAGCTATGCCTTTCAGAGCATTGATCATTTCACCTCACAAAATCCTGGCGATAATCTAGTTTGGATAATCGGTAGCGATGCCTTTGCAAAGATTGATGAGTGGAAAGAGGCAGAGCAGGTGGCAAAGAGTGTGGAATTTCTAGTAATTACTCGCCCTGGTCAAAAGCTAGAAGCTGCAAAGGTTGCAAAGTCAATTACCTATAGCCAGATAGAGATAAACGCGCTAGATATCTCCTCAACCAAGGTTCGCAATTTGATAAAGGCATCAGAGCCTTTTGATTCACTTGTGCCAGCCGGAGTTGCTGCCTATATAAAAAGCCAAGGGATCTATGCCGCCGCGTAAATCGACGCTTGAACATACCCAGATAGCTGCTGCTGCCGCTATCGAGAAGCTGGGCAGTGATTTGCTGGCAATGGACTTATCAGAACAGATGCTCTTAAGTGAAGTATTTCTATTAGTAAGTGGAAGTAACGAGCGGCAAATTGATGCAATTGCTGATGAAGTAGAGCGCCAGTTATCACTCTTGGGGGAGAAGCCAACTAGACGAGAGAGTTCAGAGAATTGGATTCTTCTTGATTATCAAGATTTAGTGGTTCATGTTCAAACTCAGCAGGCACGCCAGTATTACAGCCTAGATCGGCTTTGGAATGATTGCCCAAGTATCAAATTAGATGCGTTAACGGCAGCTGATGCATTCAAGGCAGGCAAATAAAAATGGAGAGACAACGCATAGTTCTCTGGCGCCATGGCCAAACTGATTGGAATATCGCTAATCGATTCCAGGGACATTCTGATATTGCCTTAAATGAGGTTGGTATTCGCCAAGCGGAGCGAGCAGCGCCACTCCTTCTCAATCTTCAACCTTCGAAGATAATTTCAAGCGATTTGATTAGAGCAATAAAGACTGCCGAAGCGCTGGCTAAGTTAGCTGGCCTAGAAGTTCACATTGATCCAGACTTAAGAGAGACAAATGGTGGCAATTGGGAAGGAAAAACCGGGGAGCAGAATAGAGCTGAGGATTATCATCGATTTGTTCATTGGCTAGATGGAGATGATGAGAGGGCAGGAGAAGTTGGTGAAAAGAGAAGTGAGATTGCCACAAGAGCCGTTAGAGCAATTGAAAAGGGTTTACGCGGCGATGTCTCAACGCTAATAGTTGCAACCCACGGCGGAACTGCACGTTGTATTTTAGGCAAGATGTTAGATATGCCGATGAAACAATGGTCATCACTTGGCGGACTATCCAATGCTTCTTGGTCGATACTCGAAAATGGCCATCATCGCTCTGGCTGGGTTTTAGTAGAACACAACTCTGGCTCACTACCAGAGCCGATATATGGAGAGGAAAGTGGGGCTTAGTTTGAGGTAAGGTCTGTTCTGTTACCTTAAAAACGTAAAAAAAGTTCGGGGCTATGGCGCAGCTGGTAGCGCACCTGCATGGCATGCAGGGGGTCAGGGGTTCAAGTCCCCTTAGCTCCACGTTATGGAAAGTAACTCCGAGAAAAACGCGCTCGCTCTTCAAGTAATTCCACGCGGATGGAACGCAAAGGATGTTGGCGATCAAAGCGGCAAACACTTTCTAATCACAGGAGCAACTAGTGGCATTGGCCTTGAGAGCGCTAGAGAACTAGTTAGAGCAGGGGCGCAGGTAACAATTGCCGCGCGCGATCTAAAGAAGGCCGAGCAGGTAGTAAAAGAGTTATCAAGCCAGAGAGCTCAAATTCTCCATCTAGATTTAACAGATTTAAACAGCGTTAGAAAAGCAGCGAGAGAAGTAAAGCAAGACATTGATGTTTTGATTTTAAATGCTGGGGTCATGGCAACTCCCTTTACAAAGACTGCTGATGATTTTGAACTACAGATGGGAGTCAATCACCTGGGCCACTTTGCCCTTACCGCTCTGTTGGCAGATCGAATCAAATCAAGAGTGGTCTCGGTATCAAGTGCGGCCCATCGATTTGGAAATTTTGGTGAAGGTAGCCAAAATGCAATAAGAGATATCTGTCTTGGCAGAAATAAATATCAACCCTGGTCGGCCTATGGTGCAAGTAAATTAGCTAATCTGCTATTTACATTTGAATTAGAGAGAATTGCTAGAAAAGCCAATTATAGTTTTAGCGCATTTGCGGCCCATCCTGGATATGCAAATACTAATTTGCAGAGTGTTGGACCAAAAATGCGAGGAAGTATTATTGAAGAGCGAGGGGCAGCCTTTGCAAACTCCCTTATCGCGCAATCTGCATCAAGAGGAGCGCTTCCAACGCTATGCGCTGCAACATTTCCAAATCTCTATGGCGCTTCATATCTTGGTCCTGATGGATTATTGGAGATGCGCGGTTTTCCAAAAGCAACAAGAGCTCGCTCTATTGCCTATGATCAAGGCTTGGCGCGAAACCTCTGGAGCGTTAGTAGTGAATTAACTGGAGTTAATTGGCGGTAATCTAGGGCAATGCTCTCGGCCTATGACTTTCACTTTATTCAAGAGAAGTGGTTGCCAATTTGGGACAGGCTAGCGCCATTTAGATCAGGGGATGCAAGTGATCCCCGCCCTAAGAAATATGTACTGGATATGTTTCCCTATCCATCGGGCGATCTCCATATGGGCCATGCCGAGGCATATGCCCTAGGTGATGTGATTGCTCGTTACTGGGTGCAAAAAGGCTTTAACGTCATGCATCCAATTGGCTGGGATGCTTTTGGTCTCCCAGCAGAAAATGCTGCAATCAAGCGCAATGAAGATCCAAGTATTTGGACTTATGAAAATATAAATACCCAGAGAGCTTCAATGCGAAGGTATGCCTGCTCATTTGATTGGGATCGAGTGCTTTATACCTGCGATAGTGAGTATTACCGGTGGAATCAATGGATATTTTTAAAGCTATATGAAAAGGGCCTGGCTTATCGTAAGAACTCACCAGTTAATTGGTGCCCGGATTGCCAGACTGTTTTGGCAAATGAGCAGGTAATAGCAGGGCTCTGTGAACGCTGTGACAACCCAGTTACAAAGAAGAAATTGAGTCAGTGGTATTTCAAAATCACAGATTATGCCGAGAGATTACTTGATGACATGAAAGAACTTGAGGGCAAGTGGCCTGAGAAAGTTCTAACTATGCAGCGCAATTGGATTGGAAAATCTGTTGGAGCTGAAGTTAAATTCAATATCGAGGCAAGAGAAGAAGCCTTAACGGTCTATACCACCAGGCCCGATACTCTCTATGGCGCAACATTTATGGTAGTTGCTGTTGATAGCGAGTTAGCTAGAGAGTTAGTGGCAAATACAGAAGTGCAAGCTGATTTTGAGAAATACTTCGATAGCGTTAAGTCAGCAAGTGATATTGATAGATTGGCAACTGATAGAGCCAAGAGCGGCATTTTTCTAGGACGCTATGCAATAAATCCAGTCAATAACGAGAGAATTCCAATTTGGGCTAGTGATTATGTATTAGCCGATTATGGAACAGGGGCCATCATGGCTGTTCCGGCTCACGACCAGAGAGATTTAGATTTTGCTAGAGCGATGAAGCTACCGGTAAGAGTGGTGGTTCAAGTAGAGGGTCAAGAAGATCCCGCTGTTAGCGGTGTTGCTACTAGTGGCTCTGGGGTAATGGTTAATTCTGGCAGCCTAAATGGGCTTGATAACGCAGCAGCAATTGGAAAGATAATTGCAGAACTTGAGGCAAAGAATTTAGCGAAGGCATCTAATAACTATCGCCTTAGGGATTGGTTGATTTCACGTCAGCGTTATTGGGGCACGCCATTTCCAATTATTCACTGTCAGAAGTGCGGCGAAGTTCCAGTAGATGAGAGTGATCTTCCGATTAAATTACCAGATTCCAAGTCGCTAGATTTAAGGCCAAAGGGAACATCACCTCTTGCCACAGCAACTGATTGGGTCAATATTAAATGTCCTAAGTGTGGCGCAGGCGCTCTAAGAGATACCGACACCATGGATACTTTCGTTGACTCATCCTGGTATTTCTTGCGCTACACCAGCGTTAATACTCACGATAAACCCTTTGATAGAAAAGAAGTCGATACCTGGCTACCAGTGGATCAATATGTCGGTGGGGTCACCCATGCCATCTTGCACCTTCTTTATTCGCGCTTTTTTACCAAAGCGCTAAAAGACATGGGCTATGTAGATTTCTCAGAGCCATTTACCAGACTACTTAATCAAGGAATGGTTTTGATGGATGGCTCTGCTATGAGTAAGAGCCGTGGCAATTTAGTAGCCCTCTCTGAAGAACTTGAAAAACATGGCGTAGATGCAATCCGGTTATCAATGGTCTTTGCAGGCCCACCAGAAGATGATGTTGATTGGGCTGATGTTTCACCAACAGGGTCATCTAAGTTCTTGCATCGCGCTTGGCGCCTTGCCGGAGATGTCAAGAGTGAGCCGGGAGTTGATTTTTCAAAAGGTGATTTAGAGTTAAGAAAAGTTTCTCATAAAGCCCTTTCTGATATCTCATTTGCAGTTGAGTCTTTTAGATTTAATGTTGTGGTAGCAAGGATTATGGAGCTAGTAAATGCCGCAAGAAAAGCAATTGACTCCGGTGTTGGCCCCTCAGATGCTGCAGTAAGAGAGGCCGTTGAAATAGTGGCGATTTCACTTTCTTTAATTGCGCCATATACCGCTGAGGAGATGTGGGAGGTATTGGGCCATGAGCCATCAGTTGCAAGGGCAGGATGGCCCAGCGTTGATCCTCAACTATTAACTCAAGACTCAGTCACTGCTATTTTCCAGATAAATGGCAAAATCAAATCTAGGGTTGAAGTGTCACCAGATATTACCGATGAAGTCCTTGAGAAGATGGCTTTAAGCGATCCAGCAATATTGTCTGATCTTGGGGGAGTAAAACCTAAGAAAGTAATTACCAAGGCCCCGAAGTTTGTAAATATTGTCTTATAGCGATA
>SXMA01000095.1 GCA_005777515.1 Actinomycetota bacterium
GCTAGAACTGGATCTTTCTCATCCCAGGCGTAAAGAGTCACTGTTCCGTCATATGCATCAACTGTTGCTTTAACAGAGTTTCGAATGTAGTTAATGGTTGAGTTAGGAATTGCGGTGAGCGGATTATTATTGATATTTAGCGCATCCGTTGTAGCACCTGAAACATCAACTGTTCTCGAGTATGGATATCCGGAGCTAGTGGTATATCCATCGATAATCCATTGAATTTTATTATCAACAATTGCTGGATATGGATCGCCATCAAGCTTTAGCCACGGAGCAACTTTGGCCACTCTCTGACGTGGTTCTCGGTCAAAGATAATCTTGGTATCAGCATTTATCAGATTTGAAAGCAGGATTCTCTGCTCTTGATACTTAATGGCAAAGAGCAACCTTGAAAAAATAGAGCCCATTGGCACTCCACCTTTTCCGGTGTAGGTGTAATTCTTCTGACCATTAGCTGAGGCATCATCTGGATAATCAAATTCCACTGCCTCACCATCTGTTGTACCACCAATAATTGAGTACGCCGGATTGTTTTCACCAAAATAAATTCTTGGCTGGAAATCTCCTAGGATCCCCTTTGGCGGAATATCTCCCACTGAAAATACTGGTTTGCCATCGATATCTTGGGTATTGCCAAATGAACCGACAAAGCCAAAACCATGGGTATAAACCAGATGATCATTAATCCAGTTTCGATTAGGATTTCCATCAATATTTATTTCGCGAACTGCAACGACCATATCTCGGGTAAGTCCATCGATGGTGTAGCGATCAATATCAAGTGATTCATTAAAGGTGTAATAAGGCTTTATTTGTTGAAGTTGGCGGAAAGTTGCTGACAAAACATTTGGATCCATAAGACGAATATTTGAAATTGTCGCAGCATCATCTGCCAATTGCCCAGCTGATGTATCAACAATTGCCGAGTAATCCTTAACTTCAACCTTATCTAGGCCATATGCGGCGCGAGTTCCTTCAATATTTCTCTGGATATATGGAGCCTCTCTTGATGACTCACTTGGCTTTACTTGAAACTGTTGGATTAAACCCGGATAAACCCCTGCAATTAAAAATGAGGAGATTCCAAGAAGTGCAACTCCGGCTGCTGGAAGAACCCAGGAGCGGCGAATAATGTTGGCAAAAAATAGCAGCGAACATAGAGCTGCAATTCCGGTAAGGATTGATTTCGCTGGAAGAAGGGCATTTACATCGGTATAGGTAAGGCCAGTGATAATTCCTTCATCAGAGGTAGCAAGGGCAAAGCGATCTAGATAGTAGGCCACAGCCTTAATTGCCACGATAAATCCAAGTAGGACTGAGAGCTGAACTCTGGCAGCAACTGTGGTGCGATCTTGTCTGACCTGAGGGCGAATACCGCCATAAACATAGTGAACGGCAAGGGATGCGATGGTTGCCAAGATAAGAGTTGAGATGGCCCAACCAACTATTGATTGATAGAAGGGAAGTTCAAATGCGAAAAATGAAACATCTCTTCCAAATTGTGGATCGGTCACTCCAAATACTGTGGAATTTCTAAAAAGTAGCCAGCTCTCCCAGAGCCTAGTTCCTGCCATCCCCGCAAAATAAAAAAGCGCAACTGCAACACCGATCAGACCAACTCTTCGTAACGGCTCGAGCTGGGCGCGATATCTCTCAAGGTTATCTGCCTCAACTGTTACTGGCACATAGATTGGGCGTCGCTTATAGGCAATATAGATATTGGCAGTAATAATTAATGAGGTTAGTAATCCAAAGACAAAAAATAAGGTGATTCGCGTTGTAAGTAAGGTGGTCCAAACCTGGCTGTAATCAACTGATCTAAACCAGAGAAAGTCTGCATAAAAACCACTTAACGAAACTAGAATCACGGCAAGTACGGTCAAGACAATTACCGTTAGCGGCAGAGCTCCAATTTTTGGCCTCTGGCCACCGTTTAAGTTTCTCGAAGGAAAGCGGAAGTTGCGGAAGGGATTATCTGGGTTATCTCCAAAGGTCATGGGTGCAGATTAGCCAAAAAGAGTTAACTTAACTATTCGGGCAGGAGCGAGGTTTAAAGCTATCCGGAGCGCGAAGAGCGGCGATTGCCTCAGCTAATGTTGAAACCGGAATAACTTTTAGGCCTGCTGGGATATTTTTAATATCTGGGCAGTTCTCTCTAGGTGCAATAAAGACAGTCGCCCCAATTCGAGAAGCCCCAATCATCTTCTCCTCTATGCCGCCAATTGCTCCAACTTGGCCTGACGGGGTAATAGTTCCAGTGCCAGCAACCTTTCGCCCTCTTAGGAGATCTTCATCGGTGAGTTTCTCGATAATTCCAACCGCAAAAATCAATCCGGCACTTGGCCCACCAACTCCTCGAATATTGAAGTCAATATCAATGGGAAAGCGTGCGGTGGTGCCAACCAGTATTCCAATAGCAGGACGCTTGGAGCCATCTTCATTAACTACCTCTTGGTTTTCAACCAGAATAATCTCATCGGTGATTCGCTCAAGCTCGCCTTTTGCATTCTCTCGATCCACCGCAATTAGCAGCGGGTCTCCAATATCTTTTTCGGCATAAGAGGAGCGAATCTCCTCTAGTTCCCCTATAACTTTGCCATCAATTTCCTTGATGAAATCCCCAACCTTAAACTTCTCTTTGGCATTGGAGTAATCTCGAATATCACTAATAAAGTAAAGCTCAACAAAGTCATAGCCTAAATAGCGAAGCGCAGCAGCAGTTGCTGTGATCTTCGATGATTCCATCTCGCTTCTACTGTCTCGCTGAATAACTTGTGCTGGCTTTACAGGTGGATAGACCGCATCTCTTGGCAGAACCACATTGGCACCGATCGCCCAGTTAACAATGGTCTCTGCGCCAAAGACTGGAGAGTCTGGATTAGTAACCAAAATCGAGGTGATATATAACTCACCATTTACCGGATAAGTTTTAAAATCATTTACCTGAATTAGTTTTCCAGTTACTTTATCTGGTACCCCAGGTTTAAAGAATATGAAAGGGATTGGCGCAAGTAGAGTTGCAATGGTTAATAGATAGAAAAAGAATTTAACCGGAAAAGACCAGCGATATCTAAGTGGGGAGATATTTCGCATTCGAGCTACTCTTTATCACTTTCACTTGATTTGAAAGAGTTTTGAAAACTCTGAAATCTTCCAACCGATCTCTCAGTTTTATTCTCGTACTTCTTCTGAAACTTTGTCACCCAGATGACATAGCCGGCAGCTCCAACGGCAGCGGTAAGCGGAATAAGCCACCAGATAAGAGCAGGTAGCGGAGCAGAGGCAGATTCAGCAGCCCACTTGATCGCCATCACTTCGCTCATGGCTAAAGCCTAGGCTAGGTGAGGCTAATTAGTAATTTGAAGCATCTTCTCCCCCTGCCTTGGGAATAAAGCTCGGCTAGATTTGTTCTCCTAACCAAGAGATCAGGTTTACTGGCCTTAGACAGTACGCAGTAACACTCAATACTTATGTAGAAGGAGTTTTTTAAGATGCCAGGTTTTGGCTTTACGCCAGATAACGGTGATGAGGATGAGTCAAAAGGTAATAATCCCTTTGGCTTTGAAAACTTCGGAGAAATCTTTAAGCAATTCTCCGGAATGGGTTTGAATCTTCCAGCTCTTATGGCATCTCTTTCTGGTCAAGCATCTCCTGCCTCGCTATCAAAGGAGATGATCCGCGATATCTCAAGGAAGTATTTAAGCGCCCATGGCGAAGTTCCAGTAACTGTCGAAGATCTAGCCCAGATTCAAGAGGCTATCAATATTGCAGATCTCTGGATTAATGAGGCCACAACCTTTCCAGCCCTGCCGCTAACAGACTCGATTGCGCTATCAAGAAGAGATTGGATTGATAGCACTTTAATTGGCTGGCAAGAGCTCACTAAGCCATTAGTTGATTCGATGTCAGCCGCTCTCTCATCAATGCTTGACCAAGGGCTAGATGGACAGGGCGAAGATAATGGAATTTCAATCCCTGGCTTTGGTCCGATGTCCATCTCCAAATCAAGTATCAACGCCATCATGGCAACCTTTATGAGCTCACTAATTAGCACGCAATTGGGCCAGAGCATTGGCGCGCTTTCAACCACAGTTACTGGCGCAAATGATGTTGCTCTTCCTTTAAGTAGAGATGTAAAGGTTCAATTGCTTCCGCAAAATGTTAGGGCTTGGGGCTCAGGTCTTGAAATCCAAGAAGCTGAGATAAGAATTTATCTCGCCTTAAGAGAGATTGCTGCTGCCCGCCTCTTCAAACAGAGCCCCTGGCTTAGCGGATATATCGGTGAAGTAATTTCGGCATATGGCAGTGGAATTCGTATTGATATAAGCGCCATTACCCAAAGCGCTCAAGATGCGATGGACTCTGGCGCAATTGATCCAAGTAATCCAGAGTCAATGGCCTCTGCTCTCTCAGGCGGTCTCTTTACTCCAGAGACATCTCCAGCTCAGAGCGCTGCTCTAGAAAAGTTAGAGACGCTTCTTGCACTCATTGAAGGATGGATTGATGCAGTCGTTGTAAAGGCGGCAACAGATCGTCTTCCATCGCTAATTAAATTAAGAGAATCACAGGCAAGAAGGCGCGCTACCAATTCTCCAACTCAACAATTATTTGCAACTCTTCTCGGCCTTGAAGTTTCACCAAGATTAACTAGAGAAGCTATCTCATTCTGGGAAAAACTTGAGAAAATCGATTCAATCTCAGCAAGAGATAAAATCTGGGAAGAGGCATTCCTACTTCCCACCTCATCTCAGTTATTAGATCCCGAAGGCTTTTCTAAGAGTAGAAAAATCCCCGATGATCTCTCAGGTTTAATTTAGGAAAAAAAGCGAAGACCCCGGTCGCACATTTCTTATCTGCCTTCCCCTTGCAGATATGAAAGAGTTTTCCGAGGTCTTCGTAGGCGCAAAGTACGACAGATAGATGTAAATAATCAACTTCATCTAGCGGGTTTTAAACCCTAAAGACTCATCTACTCCTATAGAGTTTGTACTGGTAATACCTCTTGCAGAAAGGTTTCGTTGTGGACAACTTCATCCAAGATGAAATCTTCAACGCTAACCTGCCCCAGATGCGAGATGACGGCCAGAGGGCAGCTTCAGTAATCAAAATTCCACCAACTCCAAGCTCTAATGGAGCCGAGGTGAAGGTAATTAGAAGTACGCGGCGGAAGAAATCAATTAGCGCCTACCGGCAAGCAGGAGCAATCGTTATCTCAGTGCCAGCACGCTTATCTAAGAGCGAGGTTCGCCAAGTAATTCCTGAGATGGTGAGCAAAGTACTCTCACTTGAGGCTAGAGAGAAGATAGGTGAAGAAGATCTATACAAGCGCTCACTAGAACTTCTCGCTAAATATCTTCCAGAGTGCCCAGTTAGGCCAGTCTCTGTTACCTGGCGCTCCATGAGCGAGCGTTGGGGCTCCTGCACCACAGTTGAGCGGAGCATCCGTATCTCAGACCGCCTCAATGGCGCTCCTGGCTATGTTCTTGACTACCTACTCGTCCATGAACTCATTCACTTGATGATTGCCGATCATGGCCCAGATTTTGAGGCCCTTCTAGCCAGGTTTGAGCTTGGAAAAGAGGCTAGTGCCTACCTTGAGGGCTATGAGGCTGGGGTTCGAGCGGGTAATTGAGAAGAAAAAATATCCCCATTGAGCGTGGGGAGCGCCTGAGTTGAGGGTATGCGGGGGTATGGTGAGCCTATTCGCAGGCTATCCCAGCGCTGCGAGGATCGGAGGATAGCTATGGCAGAGACATATAAAGGTGAGGCCTACTGCGTAAAGTGCAAGGCTAAGCGTGAATTCGAAGGAACCGTAA
>SXMA01000096.1 GCA_005777515.1 Actinomycetota bacterium
CCAGTTCAAGGGATGTCGAGCGCTGATTATCAACATGGTCCAATAGCAACCCTTAATAAAAACAGCCAAGTAATTGTCTTAGCTCCTTCGGGAATGCCTAAGAAAGCACTGGAAGATTCAATAGCTCGTATTCGCCAGAGCGGGCCAGAGTTAATCTGGCTTGGAAGCAATCAACTTGCGCTTAAGGAAGAGAAAGTCATAAAAGGTTCTACGCAGGCAAGCGAAGAAGAGTCAACGATAATTGACGCTGCGCTAATTCAATACCTGACTCTAGGATTTGCAGTCAAGAATGGATTCAATCCAGATTCACCTGCGGGGCTCAGTAAGATTACCCTCACAAATTGAAATCACCAATCCAATAGGCTGATGATTTCATCATCATTTATTCTGTTCGGCTCTACTAATCTGGCCTGTGAATACCAATGATTTTGTTCAACGGTATACGTCTGAAGTCTTCTCAAACTTTCAAGTACTTCATCGCGCTTTACTCCCAAATCTTCTAATCGATGTCTAGTCTTAGCTAAAGTTATTGTTTCTTTAGCTCGTTGGAAGTTGTTTCCTTGGAGGTAAGACATTATCAATACACCCATGCTTACTAATTCCCCATGAAGAATTGTCCTGCCTGTTACTTCCTCAAAAGTGTAGGCAAAGAAGTGCTCTGATCCTTCTTCAAATCTTGCATGTCCCATGTCATGACAACGCCAACCGATGTCGCGATGTAATTCCATTAATCTCCTTAAGCCATCATCGGTAAGCTCGGCAATTCCCGGAGCACATTGATAAAGCTCGTCTAGGTATGTCTGAGAAATTTTTGGCATCTCGGTAGTCCAACCAAATTCATCTTTGCCAGCCTCATGAGCTAATTTCCAGTCAAACCAGGCGGTTTGGCAAGAGAGAACGTCACCGATTCCGCTGGTAACCATCGACTTTGGTGCAGCGCGAAAGAGCTCAAAATCAACATAGACCATCTCAGGGACCGCGTCGCCCTCGTAGCGCACACCGCCTCTATCTCGAAGAGCAGACATTCGTGTGAAACATGCGTCAACACTTGGAAGAGAGGGAAACTGCAACAGAGGTAATTGTCGTCTCCAATGAATCCACTTGGCAGTATCCATCGCCCCGCCTCCACCAAGGCCAATAATCGTCACGGCCGGAGATTTTTTAGCAAGAGTATCTAGGTGCTGTGGAGAGAGATCGCCAGATTGGATTATTTGCAGAGGTCTGTTTTCAATTTTCTTATCGAGTAAGGCCCAAGGTTCAGGTTGAGTTATAAGAATGTAATCTCCAGCGTTATTTATTGCATCTACAGAAATATTATTTCCGTATGTTGCATTAAAGCCTTGAGCCTTAAACGTCATTTCAGTTCTCCATATTCATCAATTAATTGATTTATTTTGTCTGGTCCTATAATTCTATACTTCTCTAACCCTCGATTACGCAGTAGTAATTGAGCGAATATTTTTGGATTCTTCTGACATTCATTTTGTAATTTACTGAATGAATAGCCTAAAAACTCTGCCTGCAAACTAGCTTGCGCAACCATATTGCTAAGCATAGTTCTATGTAGTGAGATCAGTTCGATTAATCGATCTTCGTAATCTAAAATATCAAGAAAGTGAGTTTCCTCCACAACGCTTCTTCCAAAATACCACCTCTCTATTGGTAGATGAGGTGCTAACTGGTCTACTTCTCCACTTGGGTGTTTATCAAACCCTGCGGTCCAACAAGCCTCAGCCACTGCTTTACCGACCAAAATGTGATCTTGGTTATCCTCGAATTTAATTGAATCTGGGTCAAAACTCATTACCAAATATGGCCTTATCTCTCTAATTACCGTAACGATTTGATTCCGAAGTGAAACCTCGCTTTTATCTCCCAGAGTATCTGTCGGATATCCAAATTCTGATAGAGAATAAATACCAAGGGCAGATAAGACCTCGTCAAACTCAGATTTATTTCTTCTGATAGTCTCCGCTTCATCAAGACCCCAGCTATCCCAACGGTCATCAGTAACTCTAATAACGTGGATCTTCCAACCTTCATCCAAGAGCGCCAAGGTGGCCGCCCCGCAAAATAAGAGCAAGTCATCGGCATGAGAGATAACTATCAGACCAGTTTTTTGTTTAGTGAGTGGAATCTGAAGCCTTTTAGACAATTTCCCTCCAAAAATAGACCAGACCAGAATCAGCCCTGTTATGAGATTGTTGTAGTAAACCCTTAATAAATCAAGAGTTGGTGGGTATTTTTAGACCACTTAGGGGTGCGCCCCGCAATGAAAGGAAAACACTTGTTAAAGAGAAGAAATTTCAAGGTAGTCGCTCTAGTTGCGGCTGCAGTTTTAACTCTGAGCGCATGTAGCAGTGACTCAGAATCTGGTGGTGAAGTAGGTGGAGAGATTAATGTCTTTTTGATTCCTAGCCCATCATCTACCTCAATTCAGAGCTTTATTCCAGAGTTTGAAGCGGAAACTGGAATCAAAGTAAATGTATCTGAGACACCATACGGTGAAGCACATCAGAAACAACTCCTTAGCTACAATCAAAAAGCGGGAGCATATGACATTGCACAATTTGACAACACA
Source organism: Actinomycetota bacterium (assembly GCA_005777515.1). Taxonomy (GTDB): domain Bacteria; phylum Actinomycetota; class Actinomycetes; order Nanopelagicales; family Nanopelagicaceae; genus MAG-120802. The sequence goes on from SXMA01000096.1 coordinate 2,582, forward strand.
TACTTAGCCCCGTTCTGCCAAGCCAAAGCAATGTTGCCTCTTGATTCATACATTTCTGGATCTGATGAATATGACATCAATGATTTTGGAAAAGGACAGCAAGATTATGGTAAGTGCAAGGGTGAGACCCTAGGTCTAACTCTAAGTACCGAGCCAATGATTCAATGGTACAGAACTGATCTCTACGAGAAGCTTGGATTAACTCCAGCTAAGACATGGGATGAGTACTACAACAATGCCAAGAAGGTTCAGGCTGCCGGATTTGGCGGACAGATCATGGGCTTTGGTCCAAACGTATCTTGGTGGTGGATGACGCTAGTTTGGTCATTTGGAGGAGCTCTCTACGACGAGAATCTCAATCCTGTGGTTAATTCGAAGGAAGCAGTTGCTGCCACTGATTATCTAAAGAAGTTACTTGAAGTCTCACCAAAGGGAGCAATTACGGCAACCGGTGATGACACCACAAGTAAATTCCTTGGTGAAGATATTGGAGCAATGCTCAACTACTCCGGATACTATGGAATGGCTCTTGATCCAAGCATCAATAAGAATGCTGGAAAGATTGGTACAGCTCCAGCGCCTATGGGCACCGTAGACACCACCCATCTTGCTGGATGGAATATCGGAGTCCCTGCTGATGCAAAGAATCCTGATGCTGCTTGGAAGTTCCTCGAATTCGTTCTAGGAAAGACCAATTCAGTGAAGTATCTTGAGTCAGGCGCGGCAGCGATTGGTCGCCAGTCAATTATCAACAATGCGGATTTAGTGGCAAAGAATCCATACCTACCGCAGTTGGAGATTCCATCAAGCTCACGCATTGAGAGATATCCACAAATTGCGGTTTGGCCAGAGTTTGAGGTTGCCGCAATTGATGCTGTAACTCAGGTTCTCACTGGGAAGCAGAAGTCTCAGGCAGCATTGGATGCGCTCAACGAGAAGCTCAAACCGATACTTGCAAAAGAGCCTAAGAGCTAATCAACTCAAAGACTAAGGCTTGGGCCTGGCACAATAGTGAAAGAGAATGATCACTAAAGTGTCCAGGCCCAATTTGCTGCGCAGGAAGAATCTTCGCCCTGTCGCACACTTAACTATTCCGACTTGGATTTTTCTCGCATTGGTTGTGCTGATTCCGTTCTTCTATGGGATTTACATATCCTTTCTAAATATTAATCTGGCCTCATTTCTCCCACCAAGCTTTGTGGGATTTGATAACTATCAGACCGTGTTAGCTGCTTCTGAGACTTGGTCAACACTTCGAATCACCTTGATTATTACTCTTATTGGTTTACTTATGCAGATACCAATCGGAATACTTCTAGCCTTAGTGCTGCATGAAAACTTGCGTGGCACAAAAATATTTCGTTCCATCTTAATCACTCCAATGCTCCTAACCCCGGTTGCAGTCGGTCTGACTTATAGATTTATGTTTGATACTGACCTTGGTGTTATCAACTGGGCTTTAGGAAGTATTGGAATAGAGAAAGTAAATTGGTTAGGATCACAAACTAGTGCTCTGTTCGCCATAATAATTGTGGACTCTTGGCAATCAATTCCTTTTGTTATGCTCTTAGTCTTAGCGGCACTAACCGCCATTTCATCCTCTCTATATGAGGCAGCTAGAGTTGACGGAGCTACAGCGAGCCAGATATTTCGCCGGATTACGTTGCCATTAATAACACCAACGCTCTTGGTGATAACCATGATCAAAATTATGGATTTTTTAAAACTTTTTGACACGCTTTTTATTCTCACCCGAGGAGGTCCAGGAAATGCGACTACAACCCTCGGACTTTGGACATATAAGACCGGATTTGTATTCCTTGAGTTCTCGAGAGCTGCAGCCCTTGGGGTAATAATTACCATAATCACGCTTCCGGTCTATTTTCTTTGGCGTCGAGCCTCAAAGGGAGTGCGATGATTCTTAAGCGAAGCGCCTCTTACTCTCTTTTGTTTCTTGCCTCATTTCTTTCACTATTTCCACTCTTTTGGACCATAAGCACTTCAATAAAGGATCGAGTAGATAGTTATAGCTTGCCGCCAAAATTTTTTACCTTCACTCCTACTCTAAAAAACTACACATCACTCTTTTCTCTCGAAAAGTTTTGGCAAATCTACTCCAATAGCATCATTATTACTTTGGGAAGCACACTTATTTGCTTAGCGGTAGGAAGTCTTGCAGCTTATGCATTGGCAAGGAAACCAAAATTCAGAGGTAGAACTCCCTTAGAGGGATTAATGATTGCGATAAGAGCGCTTCCGGCAATCGTGTTGCTTTTACCAATATATAAACTAAGTTCATATTTAGATCTCTATGATTCAAAGTTAGGGTTGATTCTCATTTTTGCAGGATTTAATATCCCATTTGCAATTTGGTTAATGATGAGTTTTTTTGAACAGATACCTGTTGAAATTGAAGAATCAGCTAGAGTCGATGGGGCTTCAACCTTCAAAATGTTTACTCGAATCATCTTGCCTTTAGCGGCGCCTGGCTTGGTAGCAACGGGGATATTTGTCTCTCTTCTTTCTTGGAATGAATTTCTAATTCCTGTGATTATGGCTGGAGAGAACTCAAAAACCCTTCCAGTGCTGGTTGCCAGCTTCATAAGTAATCGCACCCTTGATTGGGGCCCTATGGCAGCTGCTGCTACGGTGGCTTTGATACCTATAGTTCTATTGACAGTAGTAATTCAGCGTTGGTTAGTAGCTGGACTTTCAAGCGGGGCTGTTAAGGAGTAGTTGTCTATAGTAGAAAGCGCTCTTTTTTGGCGTTCTTTTTTGAGTCTTGTAATCAACATAGATGAGTCCAAATCTCTTCTCATATCCATGAGCCCACTCAAAATTATCCAGAAAGCTCCAAGCAAAGTATCCCAGGATTGGTGCACCCTGGCTTTTTGCTGATTTCATCGCATCTAGGTGTCGCACTAAATAATCAATACGTTCGTCATCGATAACCTGACCATTAATAATTTCATCATTCCAAGCAGAGCCATTCTCAGTTATATAGATTGCCTTTGGTGAATATTCTTTTGAGATACGAAGCAGAATCTCTTCAAAGGCTTGGGGGTGCACCTCCCAATTCATTGCAGTTCTTTTAACATTTTCACGATTGACACTTCTTATAGGTAGAGGCTTTGAGTTTTGATCTGCCGCCACGGTCTGTCTGAAATAGAAGTTAACGCCAAGAAAATCTAAATCTTGGGAAATTAATGTCATATCTCCACTATGAATTTCTGGAGATGCACCTAAAGCATCGATTACATCTGCAGGATAAGTTCTGCCAAAGACTGGATTAAGAAACCATCGATTATCAAAGCCATCTGCTAATTGAGCAGCGTTCCTATCCTCTTGACTATCAGTTGCTGGAACTGCTGGAGTAACATTAATAACAATTCCAACATTTACTTCAGAAACATTGCTTCTGATTACTTGGCAAGCCAATCCATGGGACATGAGCAGATTGTGAGAGACATTTAAGGCTGTTTGCAGATTTTTTATACCAGGAGCCATATCGCCGTATAAGTGACCAAGCCAAGCGCTACATAATGGTTCATTCAATGTCATCCAATTTTTGACCCGATCACCAAATCGAGAGGTGAGCACTTCGCCATATTCACCAAACCACTCCACAACTTCGCGGTTATTCCAGCCACCACGTAGCTGCAACGCCTCTGGCAGATCCCAGTGGTACATGGTTAACCAAGGGGCAATTTCACGCTCTAAGAGTGAGTCAATCAAACGGTCATAAAAATCTAACCCCAATTCATTTATCTTTCCAACGCCGTTTGGCATAACTCTTGGCCAAGCCACAGAGAATCGATAAGCCTTAACGCCCATCCATTTCATTAAATCTAAATCTTCCTTGTAGCGATGGTAGTGATCGCAGGCAATATCCCCGTTATCAAAATTAGCCACCTTTCCGGGAAATTTACAGAAGGTATCCCAGATTGATTGACCTCTACCATCCTTATTAGCAGCACCTTCAATTTGATATGAAGATGTGGCAACACCCCAAAGAAAATCGTTCATACAGAAAAACGCTTTCCAACCACTATTTCATCTCCACGCTTTAATAGTTCGGTATATCCAAGTGCTGCATAAAACTTCAAACCTCGATCGTTATAAGCCGACACCCGAAGATGAAAACCGGGAGAGCCAAGGTCTTTTAGCTGGTTCTCCATATGTGTCATTAGTTTTTTACCCCAACCTTTTCCTTGAACTTGAGGCAGCAAATCTATGTGTCCGTGGGAGGGAAAGTTTTCAAGTACTTCAGATGGTGAAGGAGTAGGAGAAAATATCTCACGGATTAACCATTCATCTTCACTAAAATGTTTTAACTCTGCATATTTGATTTGTAATTGCGGCCACCAATGCTCGATGCAGAGATTTTGAAAAATTTCGGTATCAGGGACACAAAGCCCATATCCAACGGTTTTTCCTGACTCAGAAAGAAGATTGCTAGTCTCACTAGCATGAGTCACATAAGGCCCAACAAAAATTTCACCCAGCATCTGATCATTTCTAAATAGGGCTGTCGCATCACTTCCAGAGTTGCCAGTTTTTAAAGCCACAAAGTACAAATCAACTAAATCTCCGAGCGTTGCCGGTCTAATCTCAATTTCTGGCATAGGATAATAATCTCCTACTCGTAGTTGCTTTGGCGAGCGCGCTCTGGTCTGTCGCCATTTGAGCCAATAACCCCTATTCAAGGGTAAAAAACTCGACCTACTTCAGACTGGTCTGATATTTGTTCCCGCTCAACTCTAGATTTATTAAGCCCCGCACAATACCCTCAGAAACATGAATACCGACAAGGCTGTAATAAGGGCGAAAGAGCAATTGTTTAGTTTGCTTTCTCAGCTTCCTCAAGGTGCGCGTTTACCTGGTGAGAGAACGCTCTCTGAAGAATTTGGAGTTTGTCGAGTTACCTTAAGGCGAGCACTTGAAGACTTTATTTTAGATGGAAGACTAGAGAGACGAGCCCGTTCAGGGACTTACATCAAAAGACCTATAATCTCATCAGAGATGCGTCTCAAGTCATTCACTGAGGAAATTAAAGCAAGAGGGCAAAAACCATCTTCTAGCCTAATTTCATTTAAGAAAACTAAGGCCAGCACTAGTGTTGCAAAGTCATTAAGAATTAATCAAGGAGAGGAAATATATCTCGTTACAAGACTACGTCTGGCAGATCAAATTCCTGTTGCTTTAGAAACACTTCGTATTGCTTGCAACTTAATACCAAATCTAACTCCTGAAGACTTTAAAGGTTCTATATATGATATTTTATTTGAGAAGTCCGAAATTAGAATCATGAGTGCTAGAGCGGGAATCACTGCTCACAACCCAAGTGAAAGAGATAGAAATCTTCTGAAGACTTCATTAGAAACTCCCTGTCTCCTCATTAAGATGTTGGATTTCGATCAATTTGGTAAACCCGTAATGACAGCTGAGTGTCTATATAGAAGTGACTTATTTGAATTACAAATAGAGGTAAGTGCAACTATTAAAGAAACAAGGAGTCAAAGAGTTTCATGAAGTCGCATCACGAGTACCTATCAAATTTAATTGAACTACTGACAATTTTGCGGGAAGACTGCCAACAGGTCGAGGAGGCCGCTGGCCTGATCGCCCAATCACTCCAGAATGACGGATTGATTCATGTTTTTGGCACAGGTCATTCTCATATGTTGGCTGAGGAGATGTTTTACAGAGCAGGCGGCCTTGGTTCTGTAAATCCAATCCTCGAGGAAGACCTGATGCTCCATAAAAACGCAACCAGGAGCACTGAGCTGGAACGAAATCCTGGGTTAGCAATGAATATTTTGGCTAAACATGAGCTTCGCAAAGGTGATGTCTTCATCATTGCCTCAAATTCTGGTGGCAATGCCCTGGTTGAAGCGATTGGAAATCAAGTCAAACAGCTGGGCTTAAAGTTGATTGCTATTACAAGTCTGAAACACGCCACATCTCCAGCAGCGAGAGTGCAGGGAAGAAAAATTCATGAGCTAGCGGATATAACTATAGACAACCTGGGGCAGGTTGGGGATGCAACAATTACTTATCCAGGACTTCAAGAAAAGACTGGCCCAACATCAACAGTTTTAGGCACAGCGATAGTCAATGCACTTGTGGTTCGATCAGTAGAAATAATGATTGAAAGTGGTCATAAACCAGAAATATTCAGCAGCAGTAATACTTTGGATGGTGATTTAAGAAACTCAGAGTTGCTATCTATACTTAAGGAGCGAGTTTCAATTTTGTGAATTATCCTCAAGAACTTATTCACGTAGGTTGTCAATCAGGCAGTAGCGGGAATAAAGGGAAGTTCACTAAAGTAGTGATGTGTTTAGACTAGATTCCTTGAAAGCCCTCGTCACTGGAGCGGGAGATGCTTCAGGAATAGGTTTTGCGGCGGCTAAGGCACTTAAGGAACTGGGCGCAGAAGTTTTTATTACTTCAACTTCTGATCGCATCTACAAAAGAGCCGAGGAGCTTGGAGTAAAGGGATTCATTGCCGACCTAACGAATGAAAGCGATGTGCAGGCTTTGGAATCTCAGATTTCAAGCCTAGATATCTTGGTTAATAATGCTGGTATGACAAGTGTTACTTCCCCTGCAGGCCCAAATGAAGCAACGGATATCTCACAAGTTTCCCTAGAGGCGCTTCAAAAAGGTATGTCACGAAATCTAGAGACAGCCTTTCTTGTAACCAAGTATTTCTTGCCAAAGATTCGAAAGTCCCAAAGTGGCAGAATCATCATGATTAGTAGCTTGACCGGTCCTGTGATGGCAATGAGAAATCAACCCGTTTATGCAACAGCAAAAGCGGCACTTGTTGGATTAACTAAATCAATAGCACTTGATGAAGCAAAATATGGAATCACTTGTAATGCGATACTTCCAGGATGGATTGCTACAGATTCAATAAGTGAGAGTGAAAAGTCTCAAGGCTCATCTGTCCCTATGGGGCGTGGGGGAAGGGCTGATGAAATCGCATCAGCTATAGCTTGGCTTTCAACTCTGGGGGCTTCCTACATAACAGGCCAGATGATTATTGTTGATGGTGGAAATTCCATTACAGAGGAGCGAGCTTGATAATTCGTCCGGCAGAAAGTAAAGAAGTTGGAGAAGTTCTTCAACTTATACACGATCTTGCCACTTATGAAAAAGCCCCAGAGCAGGTTGAGGCAAGTAAAGAAGACTTGCTTAATACAATCTTTGCCAGAGAGCCGAGAGTCTTTTGTGACTTAGTTGAAGTTGATGGGCAGATAGCGGGGATGGCTATTTGGTTTCTCAATTACTCTACTTGGCAGGCAAAACATGGAATCTACTTGGAAGATCTCTTTGTCAAACCTGAACATCGAGGACGTGGTTATGGCAAAGCACTCTTAAAACACTTGGCAAAGATTTGTGATGAAAAAGGTTATGGTCGCTTGCAATGGTGGGTCCTTGATTGGAATTCACCAGCAATAGAGTTCTATAGAAGCCTTGGAGCTGAAGCTATGGATGAATGG
>SXMA01000097.1 GCA_005777515.1 Actinomycetota bacterium
AACTATTGCGCAAAAGAGACATTTCATGGGTTATCTCTACCAGATTCCAAGGCCAGTTTGTACTGCAGCAAGTGCTGCCGCCCCGGCGTGAGCAGAGCGAAAGACTGGAAGTCCCATTGCGACTGAGAGAGCTCCGCGCTCTAAAAAGGCTGCGAACTCTTCATCACTAATTCCACCTTCGGGACCAATGATTAGTAAGACTTTGTTTAAATTCTTCTCACTCTGAGCTTTTGATAACAGATCCGATAACTTCCCTCCATCGGATTCGTGAAATAGAAGTGTTAAATCAAAATCTAATAAGACTTCACTTGCGCTAACTCCGCTTTGTAGAGTTGAGATCTTTGGAAACCAAGCTCTTCGTGATTGCTTAGTGGACTCTCTTGCCCAACTCCGCCATTTATCTAGTGAGTCTTGCTCATCTTTAAATTGACCAATGGAGCGGTTGGCACTCCAAGGAATAATCTCATCAACTCCTGCCTCAGTTAATAACTCTATTGTTTCTCGCGCTCTATCACCTTTAGTTAAAGCCTGCATAACAGTGAGCCAAATTTGTGAGGCAGGAAAGTCTTGGACTGTTAATACCTTTGCAGAAAAGGATTTCTTGGTTATGGAAGTTACTTCAACGCTAACTTTGCGGCCTTTTCCATCGCTTAAGGCAATAATCTCGTTCACTTTTATCCTTGTTACATTTATTGCATGGTGGGCTTCATCACCTGAAACAAATAGCTCGCCCTTATCTGGTAGCTCATCGACGATAAATACTGGAAGCATTAGTTTCTAAACGCCTCTTTGAACTTGCCGAAGAAACCAGCACCGCCCTGGCCATTTTCCTTATTTGATTTCATCTTATTTGAACTCTTATCTTCACTACGTAATTTGGCAAATTCTTTCAATAAATCACTCTCTTTTTTAGATAACTTGCTAGGCACTTCAACGCTTACATGGGCATAGAGATCTCCTCTGCCACCTCCGCGCAACTTAGTCATGCCCTTGCCTTTGACCGCAATCACATCTCCGCTTTGAGTTCCAGGCTTTATTTCAATCTTCATCTCACCATCTAAGGTTTCAATATTCATCTCACTTCCAAGTGCAGCTGCTGTCATTGGAACTGATACTGCGATATGCAGGTTATCGCCATCGCGAAGGAGATATTCATGTTCTTCAACAATCATCTCAACATATAGATCTCCTGCAGGTCCGCCGCCTGCGCCAACTTCTCCCTGACCAGAGAGCTGCATTCGATTTCCTGTTTCAACTCCAGCTGGAATTTTCACTGAAACGTTTCTACGCGCCCTTACCCGACCATCCCCAGAGCATTCAGTGCAGACCTGCGGGATTACTGTTCCAAAACCTTGGCAGGTTCCACATGGCCTTGATGTCATTACTTGTCCTATGAAAGATCTAGTAACTTGTTGAATCTCGCCACGTCCGCGGCAAATGTCGCAGGTGCTCGGAGAGGTTCCAGGCGCGCAGCCATCTCCACCGCATTTAGTACAAATAATTGCCGTCTCAACTCCAATTTCACGTTCGGTTCCAAAACATGCTTCAGCCAAGGTTATTGTGGTTCTAATTAATGCATCTTGACCTTGACGAGTTCTTGCTCTTGGACCTCTTGGACTTCCGCCTCCCCCGAAGAAAGCATCCATAATGTCGCTAAATCCGCCGAAGCCGCCACCAAAGCCAGCAAAATTATCGCCACCGCGATCATAATTACTACGTTTTTCCGGATCACTTAAGATTTCATAGGCGGCAGTAATCTCTTTAAAGCGATCTTGCACTTTTGGATCTGGATTAACATCAGGGTGAAGCTCGCGCGCTAATTTGCGATAGCTCTTCTTTATCTCATCTTGTGATGCATTTCGTTCAACGCCTAAAGCTTTATAGAGATCACTCATTACTGTTTATCCATCAAAAATCTACCGACATATCTGGCAACTGCATTGACTGCAGACATTGAAGATGAGTAATCCATTCTGGTTGGGCCAAGTATTCCAAGTGCGCCAAGTGAATTACCATCTATTCCATAACCCATTGAAACCAAGCTGGTGCGCTGCAATCCACTCTCTGCCTGCTCAGCTCCAATGCGAACTCGCATCGTATCTCCAGCATCGCTAAGAAGTCTTAGTAAAACTACTTGCTCCTCTAGCGCCTCTAATACTCCATGAATCTCAGCAGATGACTCGCTATTTGATCTGGCAAGATTTGCTGTGCCGGCTAATACAACTTTCTCCTCAGGCCTTTCAAATGCCATCTCAATTAGGTTCGAAATTATCAGAGCAGTCGAAGTTCTCTCATTTTTGCCAAAGTGGGCCAATATCGCCTCAAGGTCCTGACCAACATCGGACATCGCTTTGCCAACAACGGCAGCATTTAATCTCTGCCGCAAATCCGCCAAGAGTGCATCACTTAGATCGTAGGGAAGCTCAAGGACGCGCTGCTCAACCCGGCCAGTGGTAGTAATCAGCACCAGCATCAATCGAGATGGCGTTAACAGAACCAACTCAATATGCCTTACTCGAGACTTGGTTAGTAGTGGGTATTGAACAACTGCTACCTGCTTTGTGACTTGGGCA
>SXMA01000023.1 GCA_005777515.1 Actinomycetota bacterium
ATTAGCGCAGCTGCGCCACTTTGTATGGCAAGTGATCTAACGCCACTTATGACAATGGCTGGAGATGCACTTTGGGGAATCAAGACCTTCTTTGATTCAAGCATCAAAGGTGGAGGCTATAGCGCAGGAGCAGCCGGTTATGCCGAAGCGATGGGAGATCTAGTAAAGGTCTTCACTGCTATTGGCGCAATGCAAGCTGCAATTTCTGCTAATCCAACTGCCCCAGCATGGCCAGCGACATCAACAGTTCCAGCTGCTCTCAAAGCAGTTCCATCAAGAAGTGCTCTAGTGCTTATCGCTTTGATGTCTGGTGTTCCAATGCAATCGGCACACTTTGATTCAACTTCAGCGCCAGCAGGCCTTCCAGCCTCAAACGCGCTCTCATTCCAGTTAGCTATCAATCCAGCTCTTGCTGCTCTAGAAAACCTTGCAAATGCTGCAGCTCTTGCAGTGCTTGCAACACATGATGTTGAGCTACAAGCAGGCGGAGCAATATTTGATAACACTGCGACTGATTACGCTGCACGTGTTTCCGCTGAACAATTTATCTGGAGCTCCGCTCTCTCTGGCAATGCCGGAGTAGGCGCTCTGCTTGGATATCTTGCCGCGGTACCAAGAGTTAAGGGAAATCCTGCAGCTATTGCTAAGTTGGCAACGCTAACTACCCATAGTGGCAAAGTTGAGGTCCCAACAATTCTCTTTACCGGAACTGCTGATCCAGTAACAACTCCTGGAAATCAGCAAGCGGTGATTGATAAATATGCTGCATATTCTGCTGCAAAGTGGGCAGCTGCAAAGAAGGAAGGAACCCGTAAGAAACCAGCTAATAACCAATTGGCTCTATGGAACTTCCCACCAGAGAAGTACACCAAGTTCACCGCTGCAGGTTCACCAGATACAACGGTTGCCGCAGCAACAGGAACTAACCACTGTAACTTCACCACATCTCAGTACCTAGCAATTGCAGAACTTCTTGCATATGCTGCTGATAACGGTAAGAACATGTCAGGTGGCGCGCTCTATACCAAGATCCGTAAGGCAGGAAATATGACTTACGATCGTGGTTATAACGCTCCTAAACTGAAGTATTACGGAGAATAATCTTCCGTAATCCATCGAGAGGGTAGTAAAAAGAGAGGGCCTGGGAAACCAGGCCCTCTCTTACTTTTATAGGTAGATGTTCACTAGATATTCAGGTAAAAGCGTTGGTTAAGTAGCAGTTACGCCATAGTGTTGTCGCTATGGCCAGCCTTGCAGAGCGAAGAAGGATTGCCAGATTAGTTCATCGCTTTGGCTTTGGCCCGCGTCCTGGTGAATTCTCAAATCTCTTAGCTAGTGGCTTTGATCAAGCTGCAGAGAAATACTTAAACGCTCCCAGCCAAGATGCTTTTGCCGATAACCAGGATGAACCAGCAGTTGGTGACCAAGGAAAACGTCCAGCTCCCAATAGCCCAGATGTTGTCGCTTATGCCACCGAAAAAAGAGCACAGTTAACTTCACTTTCTTTCTGGTGGCTAGATCTTATGGTTTTATCAGAGCATTCGCTGCGCGAGCGAATGACATGGTTCTGGCATGGACATTGGGCCACCTCGTATCAAAAAGTAGATGATGCTCTGCCGATGTATCTGCAGAATCAAACTTTGCGAAGAAATGCCTTAGGAAACTTTGCTCAGATGTCTAGAGAGATGGTCAATGATGCTGCCTTGATCTTCTGGCTAGATGGACAGTCAAATACTGTTAAAGCTCCAAATGAAAATCTATCGAGAGAGTTAATGGAGCTCTTCACTCTTGGGGTTAATCGTTATAGCGAAGATGATGTGAAAGAAACTGCCAAAGCCTTGACTGGATATAAAGTTGATAAATCAAGTGGAAAAGTCATCTACTATCCTAAGCAACATTTTGCCGGTTCTATCAGGGTTTTGGGAACGCAAGGCTCTTTTGATGCTAGTTCTTTAAGTGATTTTCTAGTTGCTAGAAGTGATTGCGCGCTCTTTATCACTGAGCGGATTTGGTATCGCTTTATCTCAAGTATGAATCCACTAGCTGATACCACCCTTACTTCAAGCTTTGCCTCAAGGGATATTGCAGCTTTGGTAAAGGCGATTGGCAGACACTCTGCGCTAGATAATCCTGATAATTCAATGGTCAAAAGTCCTATAGATTGGTTTGTCTCTGCCGCTAGAGCTCTATCAATTACACCATCGAAATTCTCTAATCCCAATACCATCCGCAACTACTTAGATTTACTTGGCCAGCGTCCATTCTTCCCGCCAAATGTTGGGGGCTGGCCAGCTGATCAAGCTTGGCTCTCAACTTCATCTGCGCAATATCGAATTCAATTTGCTACGCAATTAGTCAAAGAGGCAGATCTAACGCCAATTTCATCACTTGCTCCACAAGCAAGAATCGATGGCCTTGCGGATTGGCTTGGAGTTGTGGAGTGGAGCTCTAGAACAAAGATGGCGCTAAATGGCGCAATAAAAGATCCGGCGCGCTTGGCTCTGCTAGCGCTCTGTTCACCTGAATATGTTGTGAGCGCATAGGAGCACGCCATGGACACAATAACTCGTAGACAATTTCTGAAAGCAACAGGTGCTGGAGCAATAGGCGCTGCTGCTATGAGTCTTTCAATTGAGGAGATTGCAAATGCAGCGATTACAAGGCCGCTGCCGCTAGGAACTCCAATCCTTGTTGTGGTCACGCTCTATGGCGGCAATGATGGGTTAAATACTGTTGTTCCAGTTAATGATCCGATTTATCAATCACTGCGACCAGGTATTGCCTATAAACCAGAGAATGTTCTCCCACTTGGTGAGAATCTATATCTCAATGGATCAATGAGCGGGATGCACTCACTCTGGAATAAGAATCAAGTAGCGATTGTGCGCGGGGTTGGTTATCCAAACTCTGATCGCTCTCACTTCTCATCTATGGCAATCTGGCAATCGGCAATCATTGGAGCTGCTAAAACTGGATGGCTAGGAAGATGGGTTGA
>SXMA01000024.1 GCA_005777515.1 Actinomycetota bacterium
AAAGGCTATGGCCAACAGATTAGAGATGATGGTCCAAAGACTCATCACACAAAGCGTGGAACACCAACCATGGGTGGAGTAATTCTGATTCTGGCGGCAATTGCTGGTTACTTGATTTCACATCTTTTTACGGGAGCAGCCTTAACAACTTCTGCAGTATTAGTAATTGGTCTAATCGTCAGCCTCGGTTTAATCGGCTATCTTGATGATTGGCTAAAGGTTGTAAAGCAGCGCTCACTTGGCCTTAAAGCAAGAGAGAAGTTTCTTACGCAAGGCATTGTTGCCGGAGCGTTTGGATATCTAGCAACCAGATTTCCAGATGATCTTGGGCTTACTCCTATGTCGCAATACCTATCAACGGTGAAAGACACTTCGATAAAACTTGGAATTGTCCTCTTAATTCTTCTAGCCATTTTAATGGTGCTTGGCGCAAGTAATGGCGTCAATCTAACGGATGGCCTAGATGGTTTGGCAACAGGAGCGGCAGTGATGTCATTTCTCGCCTTTGTTTTAATTGGTGTTTGGGAGTTTGGGCAGCGCTGCGAGGTAGTGGGCAGTGGAAATTGCTACAACGTGCGCGATCCTCTAGATCTTGCAGTACTAGCCGCAGCTCTTGCTGGCTCTTGCGCAGGCTTTCTATGGTGGAATGCATCTCCAGCAAGAATTTTTATGGGAGATACCGGCTCGCTTGCTCTAGGTGGAGCGTTAGCGGGCCTTGCAATGACATTGAGAACAGAACTACTTCTCATTCCAATTGGCGGATTATTTGTCATCATTACTCTCTCAGTAATTATTCAAACTAGTTATTTCAAGTTAAGCGGTGGCAAGAGAGTATTTAAAATGGCGCCGCTACAACACCATTTTGAATTACTCGGTTGGGGCGAGGTCACAATCGTTATTCGCTTCTGGATTATCGCTGGACTTTGCGTAGCTGCCGGCCTTGGACTCTTCTATGCTCAATGGGTAGTTGCGTGAATCAAAGCTTTATTGATTCCCTAAGAGGTGCAAAGTGCATTCTCTTTGGCGCGGGCGTTACTGGAGCGCCAACTCTTGAATTTCTGGAGTCAAAGGGCGCATCGGTAATTTGCGTTGATGAGAAGGTTCAAGAAAATGGAATCAAGCACACCTTGGAAAGTGAAGATCTGGTTGGAGTTAGCCTTGCAGTTGTCTCTCCAGGCTGGAGAGTTGATCATCCCTTAATCTCGCTGGTTAGAGGAGCAGGAATTGAATTAATTAGCGAGATTGACCTGGCTTGGAAGGTCAAGGAGCAGGTTTCTCCTAAACAGCGCTGGATAGCGCTAACTGGCACCAACGGTAAGACAACAACAATTCAAATGTTGGAATCAATGCTCGTTGAATCAGGAATTAACGCAAAAGCCTGCGGGAATGTGGGATATACCGCAATTGAGGCGGTAGTTAAATCAAATGTTGATATGTTGGCACTAGAACTTTCATCATTTCAATTGGAGTGGAGCAATCTTGCTCACTTTGAATCGGCAGCGATTCTTAACGTTGCCGAAGACCATATCGATTGGCATCAAAGTTTTGAGAATTATTTGGCCGCTAAGTTAAAGATCTCAGAACTGGCAGATTTGGTAATTCTCAATAAAGATGATCAGCATTTGGCAAAGAGCGGCAAAAATCTTTCAAAGCCAATTACCTGGATTTCACTTCAAGTTCCGAGTAAGGGCGAGATTGGGCTGGTTGAAAATATCATTGTCGACCGCGCCTTTATCAAGGGTGATGCTGAAGCACTATTTGAGCTAAGTGATGTAACCCCCTCCGTTGGCCATAACGTTTCCAATGCGATGGCTGCTGCGGCGCTAGCCAAAAGCGTTGGAGCAAAACCAGATGCGATAGCCCAGGGGCTACGAAACTTCAAATTAGATCATCATCGATTAGAGGTTGTACATAAAAGCGGTGGAATAACTTTCATTAATGACTCAAAGGCAACTAATCCCCATGCCGCCATTGCTGCGCTGTATTCTCAAATGGAGTCAATTTGGATAGCTGGGGGTCTTGCCAAGGGAGCAGCTATGGATGAACTGGCTCAAAGATGCAAGAGCCGTATCAAGGCTGCAATATTAATTGGAAGTGATGCCCCAATCATTGAAGTTGCGCTATTGAAGCAATCTCCGAATCTTGCTATCTATACAACTGATTTAAATTTGAAAGGAATCGATGTAATGCGCAGCGTTATGGATATTGTTAAAAAGATCGCTGTTAGCGGAGATGTGGTACTACTGGCTCCAGCATGTGCATCGATGGATCAATTTAAGAACTATGCCGATCGTGGCGAGAGTTTTACTCTGGCAGCAAGGCAGGCATTTCATGAATAAATCAAAGCCTTTATTTGCAACTCCCGCCTCTGCTTATTACTTGATTTTAGGCTCAGTTATTGCCCTCTCCTCGCTGGGATTGGTTATGGTGCTCAGCGCCTCATCTGTAAAGTCGTTGCGAGAATCTGGCAACTCTTTTAGCTTTGTACTTCGCCAAGCGCTTTTTCTTATCTTGGCAGCAGGGCTTGCATGGGTAGCGATGAAACTTCGCTATGAGCTGTGGAAGCCGATAGCCCAAGTCTCACTAATTGTTTCCTGCGCCCTTCTAGTTCTTCCTCAGATTGGTGGAATTGGCAAAACTGTTGGTGGTAATACCAACTGGATTGGTATCGGAAGCTTTACCTTGCAGCCAAGCGAGTTTGCCAAATTAGGCTTAATCCTCTGGTGCGCCTTAAGGCTTCGTACCCATGATCAAAAAGCAAGCGAAGGGATTGCAAGTAATCCTGCTACTTTAATTGTTCCTGGCTTCATGCTAATTATGGCTTTGATTCTTTTGGGTCGAGATTTAGGGACTGCCGTTCTTGTCACCGGAATCGTCGCAGGAATTCTCTTTATTTCAGGACTTGCCTTTAAAGTCTTTGGTTTATTAGCTGTGGGGGCTGGGTTGTTGTTTGCAGCATTTATTCTGCCCAGTGCTAATCGTATGAATAGATTCTCAGCCTTCTTTGACCCCTTTGCAGAAGAGAATTATCAAGGCGTTGGTTGGCAGCAAGCCCATAGCATCATGGGACTTGCTTCAGGAGGAGCAGTAGGAACAGGTCTTGGAAGTAGTAAGCAGAAGTGGGGAAGCCTTCCTGAAGTGCATACCGACTTCATATTTGCTGTCATTGGAGAAGAGCTCGGATTACTTGGAACGCTGGCAACTCTTGGTCTATTTGGAATTTTGATTCTAGGAATATTCAAAGTTGCAATAAATGCCCAGAACTCCTTTGATCGTTATGTCTGCGCGGGTATTGGATGTTGGATCTCAGTTCAGGTCCTTCTTAATATCGGAACCGTA
>SXMA01000098.1 GCA_005777515.1 Actinomycetota bacterium
AGAAGTATTGCAAGTAGGCAGGTAAGAATTATCTTTGCTACTGCATTTACTATTATTGCAACAACTAAAGCAATACTCCACAAAACGATTCCAAAGATGATCACTCTAATTGCGCCTTGCATATCGGTAATCATACTAGAATACGTAGATGGGAACGCTGCGATCATTTAAGCATCGCAACTTCAAGATTCTCTTTAGTGCAAACTTTCTCTCAAATATCGGCACCTGGGCTCAAGGCGTTGCTCAAGCTTGGTTGATCCTCGAGCTAACCGATAGCGGGACCTATCTTGGAATTGTGACTTCCTTGCAATTTGCTCCAATACTTTTCTTTAGTATCTCTGGCGGAAAGATTGCGGATAAGTTCAATAAGCGAAAAGTTCTAATGCTTACCAACTTAACTGCTGGAGCCTCGGCGCTCTCAGTTGCCACCTTGGTACTTACAGAAAATATCAAGATCTGGCATGTGATGTTCTTTGCCTTCATGCTAGGGATGGGAAATGCCATCGACGCTCCAGTTCGCCAGAGCTTCAATGTTGAAGTTGTCGGTAAGCAAGATCTACCAAATGCAGTGGGGCTTAACTCAACAAACTTTAATATCGGCCGCTTAATCGGCCCAGGTTTATCGGGCTTATTGATTGCTGCCTATGGCACTGGGGTCTCATTCCTGCTCAATGGAATTTCCTATTTGGTTGTAATTATTGCGCTGATTAACATTCGTGAGAGTGAACTATTCATTGAGGAGAAGAAATCCAGCTCAACTAAGATAAGAGAGGCGATGGCTTATGTTGCCGCTCGCCCGGATATTTTGGCAGTGATGATCACAGTATTTTTTGCAACTAGCTTTGGACTTAACTTCAATATTTTCAACACCATGATGGCTACTCAAGTCTTTGATAAAGGTGCAGCAGAGTATGGGGCGCTGGGAAGCATCTTGGCAGTTGGATCACTTTCCGGTGCAATAATCTCTGCACGACTTGAGAAAAAGCGTGGCCCAAGATTTGTGATGATTGGGTCGATGATCTTTAGCGCAATCTTAATTCTCTCTGCTTTCGCACCGACTTATCTGGTTTATTCAATCTTGCTTCCAATTATTGGCTGTGTGGCACTGCTTACCTTTATTGGTGCTAACACGATGGTCCAGCTAAGAACTGATTCACAGATACGTGGCAGAGTGATGGGAATTTATCTCACAGTGTTCTTGGGAGGAACTCCCATAGTTTCACCCTTTATTGGAATTATGACTCAGGAAGTTGGAACTAGGCCAACGGTTGCAATCTGCGGGCTAATTTCGCTTCTTGCAGCTATTGCTACCTTCGCAAAATATAAAGATAAAGGCCAGGAGCCAGATAGCTTTGCTATTGCAGATGTCTTAGAGCCCACTTATGAGAACAAAAAAGACTAAGCTAAAAAGTATTACTAGGGTAACAATTCTCCGAGTCTTGTAATTCATTATTTATCCTTACTTTTTTAGGTTTTCAACCACGTATTCGATGCACTTAGTCAGAGCCTTAATATCCTCTGGATCAATTGCTGGGAACATCCCAACTCGTAGCTGATTTTTGCCTAGTTTGCGGTATGGCTCGGTATCTAAAATTCCATTTGCCCGAAGGACTTTAGCGATTTCTAGGGCGTCAATGTCATCTGAGAAATTTATCGTTGCCACAACATTAGAGCGCATGGCGGGATCAGAGACAAATGGAGTGGTGTAGGAAGTCTTCTCTGCCCAGCTGTAAATAGTTTCAGCAGACTTTGCAGATCTACCAGCAGCAAATGCCATTCCGCCACCTTGATTCATCCACTCAATTTGTTCCGCAAGCAAGATTAGAGTGGCAACCGCTGGAGTGTTGTAGGTCTGATCAAGACGTGAGTTATCAATAGCGATAGTTAAATCAAAGAATGCTGGAACCCATCTTCCAGAGCTTTTAATTTTTGCCACTCGCTCAATGGCAGCAGGGCTCATTAGCGAGATCCAGAGTCCGCCATCTGAGGCAAAAGATTTCTGCGGAGCAAAATAATAGGCATCAAATTCACTAGCAGAGACGCTTAGGCCACCTGCTGCGCTTGTGGCATCAACCAGAACCAAAGCGCCATCAATTTTCGCTGGGCGCTTAATCTGCATCGCAACACCAGTTGAGGTTTCATTATGGGTTAGGCAGTAAGCATCGATCCCTGCTTCAACAACAGCCTGCGGATGAGTTCCTGGCTCAGACTTAATAACGCTTGGCTCATCAAGAAATGGCGCCTCTTTTGCAGCTTGAGCAAACTTAGATGAGAACTCACCAAATGATAAGTGCTGCGATTTCTTTTCAATTAGACCAAAGGTTGCGATATCCCAAAAGGCCGTAGAGCCACCATTTCCAAGAACTACTTCATATCCCTGCGGCAGATCAAAGAGTGAGCTAAGGCCACTTCTAACGCGTGAAACTACGCTTTTAACTTCCTTCTGGCGATGAGAGGTGCCAAGAATTTTTGCACCAGGGCCTGCTAAAACTTGAAGCGCGGCAGGACGGATCTTTGATGGACCACAACCAAAGCGTGGGTCACTGGGCTTTAGATTCTCTGGAATTTTTATC
>SXMA01000099.1 GCA_005777515.1 Actinomycetota bacterium
ATTCGAACCCAAGGACCATCAGTCTGCGCGCCAAGTGAGATTGAAGATCTAGATATCAAGAAGTTTGGTTTTGGATTTGGCGATCCCCTCTATCCCTCAATGGCTCTACTCCTTGCTAAATCTAAGAGACAAGATGTTAAGCAGCCTTTCTATCTGAGGCGTCCTGATGCGATTGAAAGTAGCGCAAGATGAAGGCCACCTTTCGTCAGATGATCTCCTTAGATATTCCGCTTCTTGTCTCAATGGAGCGCGAGATATATCCAGAGAGTCCTTGGAGCGCTAATCAATTTAAAGAAGAGCTAGCTGGGATGCCAAAGAGCAGAGAGTATTTAGTAGCGCTCGATGAGATAGAAGTTGTTGGTTATGGCGGAGTAGCCCTGCTTGGCGATGTGGCAGATATTCACACCCTAACTATTAAGCAGAGCCATAGAAGGCTTGGGATTGCCTCAAGCATGCTAGAAAAACTTGAATCCTGGTCTATTGAGCGCGGAGCAAAAGCGCTAATGCTTGAGATGCGTGAGGGCAATGAAGCTGCGATGAGCCTCTATCAAAAGGCTGGATATCAACTGATTTCACGTCGCGATAATTACTATGCCAAGGGCATTCACGCCCTAATCATGCGAAAAGAGGTGGAGCTATAGATGAGCGAGCCTTTAGTTCTTGGTATCGAGAGCTCTTGTGATGAGACCGCGATTGGAATTGTTAGAGGGAGAAAACTTCTAGCAAATGTGATCTCATCAAGTGTTGATGAGCATGCAAGATTTGGTGGGGTAGTTCCAGAGGTTGCCTCAAGGGCTCACTTAGAGGCGATGCAACCAGCAATTACTCAAGCCTTAAATGAATCTGGAGTAAAGCTAAAAGATCTTGATGGCATAGCAGTTACTGCAGGACCAGGTCTTGTCGGCACTCTTCTTCTAGGTATTTCAACAGCGAATGCTCTCTCACTTGCTCTTGATAAACCACTCTATGGAGTCAATCACTTAGCGGCCCATATTGCTGTTGATTTATTAACTGATGATAGAAAGATAAGCCCTGCAATTGCTCTGCTAGTTAGCGGGGGACACTCATCAATATTGCAAGTAAATGATTTAACTAAAGATATAAAACCTCTTGGAAGAACTCTTGATGATGCAGCAGGTGAGGCCTTTGATAAAGTGGCGCGCCTACTTAATCTGGGTTTTCCGGGTGGGCCATTGATTGATAGAGATGCAAAAGATGGGCGAGGTGATGCAATTAATTTTCCTCGCGGCCTTAACCAAGCAAAAGATATGGCAGAGCATCGATTTGATTTCTCATTCTCTGGCCTTAAGACTGCAGTTTCAAGATATTTAGTAGCTAATCCTTCCTATAACCGCTCTGATGTCTCTGCCTCTTTTCAAGAAGCAGTTGTTGATGTCTTACTTGATAAGGCGGTTAAGGCCTGCCTATCAAGCGGAATCCAAACCTTGATAATTGCTGGAGGGGTCGGGGCAAACTCTCGCCTTAGAAGCCTCGCAGCTTCCAGATGTGAGCAGGCAGGCCTTGAGCTTCGAAGCCCCCCTGCCAATCTCTGCACCGATAATGGAGCGATGGTGGCTGCCCTTGGCTCCCTTGCAATCTCAAGCGGGATTACCCCTTCAAGGCTAGGTATCCAGGTCGCCTCTGAGATCAGCCCTTCGGTGGCTATCTGGGCCTAGAGCCTGCGGATTTGAGAACGGGAATAGAGGCCTCTAGGCTTGGCGTTAGCACTCAGCGGGTGAGAGTGATAAAACACCCGAAGTAGAAAAAAACTCGATGAAGAAGGAGCAATAACGATGGCCATTGCCATTAAGCCGCTTGAAGATCGTATCGTTATCAAAATTAACGAAGCTGAAGAGAAGACCGCATCAGGTCTAGTTATTCCAGATACTGCAAAAGAGAAGCCACAAGAGGGCACGGTAGTTGCAGTTGGTCCAGGACGATTTGATGATGGAGTTCGCGTGCCAATGGATATCAAAGTTGGCGATGTAGTTCTCTATAGCAAATACGGTGGAACTGAAATCAAGCACGGCGGCGAGGAATACTTAGTTCTCTCAGCCCGTGACATTCTTGCAGTAATCGCGAAGTAATTAAAGAAAAAGAGAAGATAACTAAACATGGGTAAATCACTGCAATTTGATGAAAATGCTCGTCGCGCTATGGAGCGTGGAGTAAATATCCTGGCTGATACTGTCAAAGTAACGCTGGGACCTAAGGGACGTAACGTTGTCATCGGCAAGTCATTTGGCGCGCCTTTAATTACCAATGATGGTGTAACCATTGCTAAGGAAATCGAACTTTCAGATCCTTCAGAGAATATGGGAGCTCAATTAGTTAAGCAGGTTGCGGAAAAGACCAATGATGTTGCAGGAGATGGCACTACAACTGCCACAGTTCTTGCCCAGGCAATGGTCCGTGAAGGCCTTCGAAACCTTGCAGCTGGAGCCCAGCCAATGGGAATCAAAGTTGGAATTGAAGCAGCAGTTGCTGCAGTCGTTGAGAAGTTAAGAGCTAACTCCACAAAGATCTCTGCCAAGGAGCAGATTGCAGATGTTGCAACTATCTCTGCTCAAGATCGCAGTATTGGTGATCTCATCGCTGAGGCGATGGATAAAGTTGGCAAAGATGGCGTAATTACCGTGGAAGAATCTTCAACCACTGGCCTTGAGCTGGAATTTACTGAAGGTATGCAATTTGATAAGGGCTATATCTCGCCATACTTTGTCACCGATCAAGATCGCATGGAGGCAACCCTTGAGGATGCCTATATCTTGATCTCTGCTGGCAAAATCTCGGCTCTTGCCGACCTTCTGCCAATTCTTGAGCAGGTTGCAAAGGCCTCAAAGCCACTATTAATCATTGCTGAGGATGTCGAGGGTGAAGCGCTTTCAACTCTAGTTGTAAACCGCATGCGCGGGGTCTTTACCTCAGCAGCTGTTAAGGCACCCGGCTTTGGAGATCGTCGCAAGGCGATGCTGCAAGATATTGCAGTACTAACTGGCGGCCAAGTTATCTCAAGTGAAGTTGGTCTAAAGCTAGATCAGATTTCAATTGACATGCTTGGAAAAGCTCGCCGAATTGTTATTTCAAAAGATAACACCACCATCGTTGATGGAGCTGGAAACAAGAAAGATGTAGAAGGTCGCATCGCTGA
>SXMA01000025.1 GCA_005777515.1 Actinomycetota bacterium
AGTGTCACCAGATATTACCGATGAAGTCCTTGAGAAGATGGCTTTAAGCGATCCAGCAATATTGTCTGATCTTGGGGGAGTAAAACCTAAGAAAGTAATTACCAAGGCCCCGAAGTTTGTAAATATTGTCTTATAGCGATACTAGGAATGTAGGAGGGAAGTGGTGGCAGATTCAATGGCTCTAGCAAACCTCTTACTTATCCATGGCGCAGAGAGCGTTCTGGCAGATCGCGCCCTAGCAGATGCGCTAGTTGCGCGTGGTGATTTTGAGAAAACAGTCTTAGAAGGTGCTGAATTAGAAATCGGCGGCTTTGCCTCAGCAATTGCTCCTTCACTCTTTGCTGATAAACGCGTTGTTGTTTTGAAAGACCTACAAGATTTAATCAGTGAGGTGCAAGAAGAGGTAGAAAACTACTTATCAGCACTTGATTCCTCGCTTCATATAATTTTTATCCATAAGGGCGGCGTTAAAGGAAAGGCGCTTCTGGAAAAAATTAAGAAGTTAAAGCCCGAGATAGTTCTCTGTGAGGCGATGAAGAAAGAAAGTGATAAAACAAGCTTTGTTGCCCAGGAATTTGAAAGACGAGGACGCAAGATTTCATCAGCTGCGATTAGCGCCCTAGTTGATGCCACAGGAAGTGACACAAGAGAGCTAGCAGCAGCTTGTGGTCAGATTGCTTTTGATACCAGCGCTGCCAAAGCGGTGATTGATGAAGAAGATGTAGCTCTTTATTATCAGGGAAGAGTTCAAGCCACAGGCTTTGATGTGGCAGATGCAACATTGGCAGGAGATAGCAAAGCTGCGCTGATTTCACTAAGGAATGCCCTTGATACTGGAGTTGATCCAATAATGATCCTCTCTGCAATCACTTCATCAATTAGGGCGCTGGCAAAAGTTTCAGGAGCTCCGCGCGGGGCCAATGCCTTTCAACTTGCTGGCTCTCTTGGCCTTGCCCCCTGGCAGATTGATAAGGCTAGGCGCCAATTAGGAAAGTGGACTCCAGCGCTAATTGCATTCTCGGTTGGTGAATTAGCAAAAGCAGATGTGGCCATCAAAGGAGCTGAGGCCGACCCGCTCTATGCCCTGGAGCGAAGCGTTATGGCAATTGCCGGCAAAGTAGGGCGTAAATAGGCGGTATTTAGGTGGGCTGAGAATCTCGGTTTGAGTCGAGATAACTCTGGCTGATACCCTGCCGCGTTGTAATTCACTCAAATGGAAGGCTTTAAGTTCGTGGCAAATATCAAGTCCCAGATTAAGAGAATCAAGACCAATGAGAAGGCTCGCCTGCGTAACAAGTCAGTGCGCTCCTCATTTAAGACCGCTATCCGTCGCTTCCGCGATTCCCTTACTGCAGGAGATTCAAAGCTTGTCGCCACTGAGCTATCAAATGCCTCTCGTGAACTCGATATCGCGGTATCAAAAGGCGTAATACATGCCAACCAAGCTGCTAATAAGAAGTCAGCTATGGCTAAGTCAGCCC
The DNA here is from genome assembly GCA_005777515.1 of Actinomycetota bacterium. Taxonomy (GTDB): domain Bacteria; phylum Actinomycetota; class Actinomycetes; order Nanopelagicales; family Nanopelagicaceae; genus MAG-120802. Next base: position 1,482 of record SXMA01000025.1, read on the forward strand.
ACAAAGCTGGCGTTCGTTAATCCAGCCAACTCTTACACACAAAGTAGGCGATAGGCATGCCTGCAATTGACTTAAGTAAAGCGCCGCAGCCTGCTGCAACTAACCCTGAGCAGATTCGTAATTTCTGCATCATCGCCCATATTGATCACGGCAAGTCCACTCTGGCAGATCGAATGCTTGGAATAACTGGAGTTGTTGAAGCGCGAAATATGCGAGCCCAATATCTAGATCGTATGGATATTGAACGCGAGCGCGGAATTACTATCAAGAGCCAAGCGGTTCGTCTTCCTTGGAAATCAGCTCTTGATGGCAAGGAATACATTCTAAATATGATTGACACCCCAGGACATGTTGATTTCACTTACGAAGTATCAAGATCTCTTGCAGCATGCGAAGGCGCTATTTTATTAGTGGATTGTGCGCAAGGTATTGAAGCTCAAACACTGGCAAATCTTTATCTCGCGATGGAAAATAATTTAACCGTTATTCCAGTGCTAAATAAGATTGATCTTCCCTCTGCTCAGCCAGATAAGTTTGCAATTGAATTATCCAAGCTAGTTGGATGCAAACCTGAGGATTGCTTGCGCGTATCTGGAAAATCAGGAATTGGCGTTGAAGAGCTCTTAGATCAAATTATTGCCCAGATTCCAGCTCCAAAAGGAAATCCGCAGGGTCCTGCTAGAGCTTTAATCTTTGACTCGGTCTATGACACCTATCGAGGCGTTGTGACATATGTTCGAGTATTTGATGGACATCTCTCGCCAAGAGAGCAGATCCAGATGTTTTCAACTGGGGTTAAGCATGAGCTTTTAGATATTGGAGTTATCTCGCCAGAGCCACTATCAAGTAAGGGCCTCGGAGTTGGCGAGGTGGGTTATCTAATTACTGGTGTAAAAGATGTTCGCCAATCAAGAGTTGGAGATACGGTAACAACTTTCCATAAACCAGCACTTGAAGCGCTCTCTGGCTATAAGGATCCAAAACCGATGGTTTTCTCAGGTTTGTTTCCCATCGATGGCGATCAATATCCATTGCTTCGAGATGCGCTCGATAAATTACAGCTAAATGATGCAGCTTTAGTCTATGAGCCAGAAAATTCTGCAGCCCTTGGCTTTGGATTTAGATGTGGCTTTTTAGGACTTCTCCATATGGAAATTGTGAGAGAGCGTTTAGAGCGCGAGTTTGATCTAACGCTAATCTCAACTGCCCCGAATGTGGTCTACACAGTTACAACTGAGACCGGGCTAGAGTTAATTGTCACCAATCCCAGCGAGTATCCCAATGGAAAAGTTGCCCAGGTCAGGGAGCCAATAGTTAAGGCAACAATTCTCTCTCCAAGTGATTACATCGGAACTATTATGGAGCTTTGCCAGCAGAGGCGAGGCGCTCTAAATGGCATGGATTATCTCTCTGAAGATCGTGTGGAGATCCGCTACACCTTGCCACTTGCCGAAATTGTCTTTGATTTCTTTGATCAACTAAAGTCAAGAACTAAGGGTTATGCCTCACTGGATTATGAACCAATAGGCGAGGCTGAAGGAGATTTAGTCAAGGTTGATATTTTGCTCCAAGGAGAGACCGTTGATGCCTTTAGTTCAATTGTTCACCGTGAGAAGGCTTATTCCTATGGAGTCATGATGACTTCAAAACTTAGAGAGCTAATTCCAAGGCAGCAATTTGAAGTTCCAATTCAGGCAGCTATTGGCGCCAAAATTATTGCTCGAGAGACAATTCGCGCCATTAGAAAAGATGTTTTGGCAAAGTGTTATGGTGGCGATATCTCTCGTAATCGTAAGCTATTAGAGAAGCAGAAAGAGGGAAAGAAGCGCATGAAGATGGTGGGAAGAGTTGAAGTACCACAAGAGGCATTCATCGCTGCGCTTTCAACAAATGCTGATGAAGAGAGCGGAAAGGTGAAGAAGTAGCGTGAGCCAGCGGCTCTCCTTCTATATTCACATCCCTTACTGCGCTAAAAGATGCGGTTACTGTGATTTCAACACCTATACCCCGAGTGAATTAAAGAGCGGAGATTTAGACTCACTTTCATCCTCCTACATTGATTCAGCGTTAAAAGAGATTGATATGGCTGCTCAAGTAGCTGGCCCTGCAATTGTCCCCACAATTTTCTTTGGCGGAGGAACTCCTTCACTTCTACCGGCGGAACAACTGGCACGAATAATTGATGCAATCAAGAGCAGATTCACTCTAGATAGAGATATTGAGATAACACTTGAGGTAAACCCTGATTCGGTCACGCAAGAATTTCTAGATGAAATGGAAGGTGCTGGAGCAACACGAATCTCTATGGGAATGCAATCTGCTGTTGGCTCAGTGCTAAAAGTTCTAGATCGAACTCATAATCCTGAAAATGTTGAAGGCGCAGTTTCAATGGCTAGAGCCGCTGGATTTGAACATGTAAGTGTGGATTTAATCTATGGCTCACCTGGTGAAACCATGGATGATTGGCGAAGGAGTGTGGAGTATGCACTTGCGCTAGATATCGATCACATCAGCGCTTATGCCTTAATTGTTGAAAAAGGAACAAAGTTAGCGGCTCAAATAAATCGCGGTGAGTTTACAATGCCGCCAGATGATCAGAGCGCTGATAAGTATCTGCTTGCTGATCAACTCTTTGAAGCAGCAGGATTTAATTGGTATGAGTTAAGTAATTGGAGTAAGCCTGGCGGGCAATGTCGCCATAACATCACTTATTGGGATGGTTCGTTTTGGTGGGGCGTTGGGGCAGGAGCTCACTCCTATTTAAATGGCAAGCGTTGGTGGAATGTAAAACATCCAAGTTCTTATCAGGAGAAAATCTTGCAAGGCCAGAGCCCAGAGTTAAGTCATGAGATTTTGACGCCCGAGAATCTCTCTGATGAATTCATCATGTTACAAATCCGAAGGCGCGAGGGAATTCTGCATAATCAATTGAGCTCTGCACAGATCGCTAAGGCGGAAGAATTTCTTAGCTCTGGTTTTCTAGATAGTGCAAGTTGGCAAGATATGCGATTGGTATTAAGCAGAGATGGGCGCTTGATAGCCGATAAAATCGTGCGCGAGTTAGTCTTGTAGTAACTTTGCCTTATGGCCACTATGCATACCGTCATTACCCTTCTACTAGCCCTGATTTTCCTGATTGCAGGATTATCGAAAGCAAGTGGCAGCAGCGCCGGACTTTCTGGAACTAGAGATGTGGGTTTTCCAGATGGACTTGCAAGGCTAGTTGGCCTATTTGAAACTCTGGCCTCAACAGCCCTTGTTATTGGTTTTGCACTTGATAACTCAGACCTAGAACTCTATGGATACATTGTCATCTGGTTTGTAATGGCTGGAGCGTTATTCTTTCACTTTAGAGCCAATAAGATCCGCACAGGTTTTCCTGCGATGCTGTTAATTGTTTTGGCTACTTTAGGCATAGCAACGCTTTAGTGAGAATGAAGGGGAATTTCTAGAAAATGGAGAGCAGGCAGCTTGAAATCCTTAAAGCCATAGTTGAGGAGTATGTGGCTACAGAGGAGCCTGTCGGTTCTAAGATAATTTCAGAAAAGAGCGCTCTAGGAATTTCTTCAGCGACGATTCGAAATGAGATGTCAATTCTTGAAGGGCAAGGCTTGATTACTCAACCACATACCAGCGCTGGAAGAATTCCAACTGATAAGGGATATCGGCTATTTGTAGATAAAATTGCAACAGTAAAACCGCTATCAAGTGCAGAACGAAGAGCCATCGAAACATTTCTTGAGGGCGCCAATGATCTAGACGACATTGTGATGAGGACGGTGCGCCTGCTTGCCCAAGTCACAAAGCAGGTAGCAGTTGTTCAATACCCACTACTAACCAAGTCTCGAGTAAGGCATATTGAGTTGGTTCTGTTAACGCCATCTCGATTGATGCTGGTGCTGATTACTACCACTGGCCGGGTTGAGCAGCG
>SXMA01000100.1 GCA_005777515.1 Actinomycetota bacterium
AATTTCGCTAATGGCAAGAGCTGGTTATGGACTATTACTTGATTGCCAGGATCTTACAACTCGGCATATCAAAATTGATTTTGCTTCAAACTCTCTAAGACTTTTAATAATTGATACTCAGGCCCACCACGCTCTTACTGATGGTGGCTATGCCAAGCGGCGAGAGAGTTGCGAGGAGGTGGCTAAAATCTTTTCAATTGCCTCCCTGCGCCAATTGAGTATGGAGAGCCTGTTATCCCACAAATCAAAGCTAAGTGATATTCAATTTAAACGAGCGCGACATGGTGTAAGCGAAATGGCCCGAGTTCTAGATGCAGCAAAGTCCCTTGAGACAGGGGATTTTAAAGCACTTGGTCAGTTATTAAATCAATCTCATAACTCGCTTCGAGATGATTATGAGGTCTCATGCCCTGAATTAGATCTAGCCGTTGATACCGCACTTAGCTCTGGAGCCCTAGGGGCAAGAATGGTGGGAGGTGGTTTTGGTGGAAGCGCTATTGCGCTAATTAATGAAAGTGATGCAGGAGCAATTTCTCTAGCAATTGAGAAAGCATTTGCTCAAAGTGGATTTAAAGCGCCTAGATTTTTTGATTCGCTACCAAGTGATGGAGCTAGAGTTATTTCTTAAACCACCGGCGTTACTGAGATGACTTCAACGCCGCCAATTGCGCTTAATACATTTACTAAGTCTTGCGGATCACTTCCTGGAAATGCCACCGTAATGTCATCTATTCCTCGCCCACCTTCAGATGAGAGAACAACAAGGCCGCGAATATCTCCGCCAGCAAAACCAATTGCAGATGCCACAGCACCTAAAGATCCTGGGCGATCAGGAAGTGCTACACGAATGCGGACCATTGCCATAGGGATGAGTCTAAATGAAAAGCTCCCTGACTTGGACTCGAACCAAGAACCTGCCGGTTAACAGCCGGCTGCTCTGCCAATTGAGCTATCAGGGATCGTTCAGCGGCTAAATCTAGGTCAGAGACTCCCCCAACGCCAATTCCCGCAGGGCCCGTCTCTTTGCCTCCATCTCAACTAACCTTGAAAACATCTGATTGTATTCGCTCTCACTCTCCAGCGGATTTAATCGCTGGAGGCTTGATTTCACTTCAGCGATAGATCTAGCAAGTGCTACTTCATTTAATCTGGCAGTAATACTTGAAACATAGCGATCAGAGATTTCACCATCGGTGCGTATTGGCTCAACCATTAATTCGGTAATGAATGACTTCAGCTCATCAGAGCCTGTCGCCTCTAAATTAACTGCAACTAAATCCTCTTGGGTATCAATAAATTCTCTTAGCTTTATATAGGCCGGGTGTGAGAAGGCATTCTTCTCTAACTCTGGCCAATTTCTAACTAGCGCTGGCATCTGCAGGCGAACCTTTAAGACCTCACGCTCAAGAATCAATCTTGGCTCACTTGGATCTGGCCGCCATTGTTCGCCAGCTACCGCAGCATCAACACTTGCAGGCTTCGATGAAGTATTTTTCTTAACCGCAGCCATGACAACTTCAACTTCCATCCCAAGCCAGCCCGCAAGTGATCTTGCATACTCTGGCCTAAGTGAGGCATCTCGAATCTTTCCAATAAGAGGGGCGGCTGCATTTAGTGCTTGCACTCTGCCGTCAGCATTTCCTAAATCAAATTGCTTTATTGAGCTCTTGATCGCAAACTCAAAAAGTGGCACTCGCCTTGCAATCAGGTCACGAAGAGCAGCATCTCCCATTTCTTGTCTTAAATCAGATGGATCTAAGCCACTTGGCTCAACAGCGACAAAGGTTTGAGTAACAAACTTTTGATCATCGCCAAAAGCGCGAAGCGCAGCTTTCTGTCCTGCAGCATCACCATCAAATGTGAAGATCACCTCGCCACGGAATGCATCATCATCCATCAATAGCCTTCGCAATATTCTTATATGCTCATCACCAAAGGCAGTTCCGCAAGTTGCAACGGCAGTTGGGATTCCTGCTAAGTGCGCTGCCATCACATCGGTATAGCCCTCAACTATTACTACCTGGCGCTTCTTTGCTATCTCCTTCTTGGCCTTATCAAGACCATAGAGAACCTGGCTCTTCTTATAGATCGAAGTCTCAGGGGTATTTAGGTACTTCGGACCAGTATCTTCCTCATCACTTGCTAGTTTCCTAGCGCCGAAACCGACTAAATCACCGGAGATATCTCTGATGGGCCAGATCAAGCGATTTCTAAATCGATCAATAGCTCCTTTGGTGCCTTCTTTTGTTAATCCCGCTAGCAGGAGTTCCTCTGCGCTAAAACCTTTTCCAAGTAAGAATTTACTTAGCCCATCCCATTGATCAGGGGCGTAGCCAATTTCAAATGATTGGCTAGCTGTTTTATCAAAGCCACGTTTAATTAGTAGCTCTCTGGCATGGCTTGCGGTAGGAAGTTGCAGTTGCTCTTGATAAAAAAGTGATGCTTGAGTATTTGCTTCAAGAAGTCGAGAGCGCTGAACTGTCGGAGCCTTTGACCCGCCACTGCTTTGTTCATAAGTTAATTGATAGCCAATTCTTGAGGCTAATCTTTCAATAGTTTCGGTAAAACTCAAATGATCAATCTTCATCACAAAGGCAATTACATCTCCGCCTTCTTGGCAGCCAAAGCAATGAAAATATCCGCGAGCAGGTGTTACATGAAATGAGGGGCTCTTCTCGTCATGGAATGGACATAGCCCTTTCTTCTGTCCCCCACCAGCGCCTTTTAGTTGGACATAATCACCTACAACCTCATCAATTGGTGAATGATCGCGAACATAGCTCACATCGGTATCGCGAATTCGTCCAGACATAGCTGTAATCCTAAGCCCCAATCAATTTCTCATGGAGGGCGTATGCACCCATATCTGTTAATGAAGCTACCTGATCGATTACTACGCGCATCTTCGCCTCAGTGCTATCTGCAACCTGCCATTGCTGGAGGAAGAAACTCTCAAGACTTGCTGGGGCAAGGCGGCTGACAGCCTCAACTAATTCAATAATTACCTCTTCTTGTCTTGCATAACGCTCCTTGGATACTTCTGCGCCGATTATGTAGTAACCCGCCATGGATTTAAGCAGCGCTACCTCAATTCTTACCTCACGAGGAACAATCAGGTTTGCTTGATAGCGAGTTAAATTCCCCTCTCCATATCTCTCTCTTGTGGCTCGCTCTGCAAAGAGAGCGAAGCGACCTATCAATTGACTGGTCAAATCCTTTAACTGAGCAAGGTGTCTATGGCTTCTATCAAATTCTTTTGGCCAGCATGAAAGATTGTGCAGACAGTTAAGAGCGGATTTAGCCTCTTGCTCACTCAAATCAGGTAGGTAATCTTTAATTGCAGTCTGATAGAGATGCTCTAGATCGTCATTCAACTTTGAAATATCAATCTGTCCAGTTACTAGGCCATCTTCTAGATCATGAACGCTATATGCCACATCATCGGACCAATCCATAATCTGGGCTTCCATGCAAGTTCTTGACTCAAGAGCTTCCTGCCTGACCCAATTAAAAATCTCTAGGTCATCTTGGTAGACGCCAAACTTATCTGGATTCTCTTTGCTGCTCCAAGGATATTTTGTTGCCGCATCAAGGGTTGCTCGAGTCAGATTTAAGCCAACAGAGAATCCATCTTGATCAACGGTCTTTGCTTCAATTCGAGTTAATAACCTAAAGCTCTGCGCATTTCCTTCAAAGCCGCCGATATCTTTAGCAATCTTTGCAAGTGCTTTCTCGCCGTTATGCCCAAATGGCGGATGACCTAAATCATGAGCCAGACAGGCGCTTTCTAAAAGGTCAGGATCTCCGCCAAGTGCTGCGCCAATTTCTCTACCAACTTGCGCGCACTCAAGTGAGTGAGAAAGTCTCGTCCTTGGAAAATCACTCGCCCAAGGAACTGCTACTTGAGTCTTTGCGGCAAGACGCCTTAGAGCAAATGAGTGGATAATTCTGGCGCGATCTCTGGCAAACTCAGTGCGCCCCTTGCGCTTTGCTGGTTCATCAAGAAATCTTTCGCGATCCAGCTCGCTATAACCAAGATGCTCGTTTGCAGGATGAAGGGCCATAAGGTGCTTAGGCTACGTGGTCGCTGATATGTATGCCACGGCGCCCAAGGGTTAGATATGCAAGATAGGCCCCGCTCTCTCGCAATAAGTAGCGAAATCCAGCCTCTTCCAAGCTAGCGATGCCAACCCTTGTTGGTGAGCAGGTAGCGTTGAATCCAAAATCATTAGCCATCGTCATTGATCTTAAGCAGTGATAAGGATCGGTAACAATAATTATTTCTTTGATTCTCTTTATGCCATCAGCTTTTGATAGGGCTTCGATGCTTCGATAAGTATCACGGCCCTTGGCAACAGCTGTAACACTCTTTGCTCTTACTCCTTTAGAAATCAAATAACTTCTTGATGCTGCAGCTTCTGTAAATCGATCCCCTGGCGCTCCCGCACCTAAGGTGTAGATCTCTCTGGCAAAGCCCTTCTCATAGATTCGAAGGCTCTCCTTCAGCCTTGCCTCTAAAACTTCACCAGGTCTTCCATCTAATTGCGCGGCTCCCATGACAACTATCGCATCTGCTTTTCTAATGGTTTCATTCTGCGCGGTATACCAAGTCTTTCCAATAGCCCAAAGTGGAATAACCAAGGCAACTAGAAGTAGAAAGCTAATAAACTTCCAAGCAAATTTAAATAAGAACATCAGCCGCCAGATCCAGAATCTTCGCCATCTACTGCAACTAATTCTTCTGGATCATTGAGCCAGCCTTCAGGCAGGCTCACAGCGCGTCCATGGCTGGTGCGTCCTCGCGGTGCATCGCCAATTGCTACTGGATATGGTTGATCAACTAATTGATCTAATAGCTCTCGAAGCTCGAGAAGTGATGAAACCATTCCAAATTTTGCTCTAAGCTCTCTTTCAACTCTAAAGCCCTTTAAATACCAGGCCATATGTTTTCTTAAATCTCTACAAGCTCTATCCTCGCTTGAGAAATACTGAGTAAGAAGCTCTGCATGGCGATAAATAATCTCTCTAACCTGAAATAGATTTGGAAGAGCTCTTATCTCTTGGCCATTAAAGGCTGCAACCAAATCTGCAAACAACCATGGCCGTCCCAGACACCCTCTGCCCACTACAACGCCTGCGCATCCAGTTGTTTTCACCATCTCTATCGCATCAGAGCCAGACCAGATATCGCCATTTCCAAGCACTGGGATGCCAGTTGGGGCAAGGTGTTCCACTAGGTTCTTGATTTTGCTCCAATCAGATTTTCCTTCATAGAGCTGCGCTGCGGTTCTGGCATGAAGTGCCACCCAAGCAACTCCTAGATCTGCAGCTATTTTCCCAGCATCTAAATAAGTTTCATACTGACTATCAATTCCAACTCGCATCTTTACAGTTACGGGGATCTGATACTTACCTGCGCCCTTTACTGCAGCCTCAACTAGAGATGCAAAGAGGCGCCTCTTATAGGGAAGTGCTGAACCTCCCCCTTTTCTTGTAACTTTTGGAACTGGGCAACCAAAATTTAGATCTATATGATCTGCTAAATCTCTACTTCCTAAAATCTCAACTGCTCGTGATAAATCCTCTGCGGTTGTGGCATAGAGCTGGATAGAGCGAGGATGCTCACCAACTCCTGGCGTAATCATTCTTAGAGTTTCATCGTTACCTTCAATTAAGGCTCTTGCGGTAACCATCTCTGAGACAAAGAGGGCAGCGCCTTGTTCCCGGCAGAGCAATCTAAAAGCAGCATTGGTAATGCCAGCCATTGGAGCAAGAACAACTGGCGCAGTTAAATCTAAACCGCCACCACGAATTGGAAGATGAAGCGGCTTTAGATCTAGCAGCCCAGTAGCCGCGGGGCTAACCATGCCTCAACCTGATCAATACTGATTCGCTCCTGCTTCATTGAATCACGTGCTCTAATTGTTACCGCATTGTCATTTAAAGTATCAAAGTCAACAGTGATTGCATAAGGAGTACCGATCTCATCTTGTCTGCGATATCTCCTGCCAATTGCTCCAGCATCATCAAAGTCAACGCTCCAGTTCTTGCGAAGCGCTGCGGCTAAATCTCTTGCTTTGGGTGAGAGATCTGCATTTCTAGATAGCGGAAGTACTGCAACCTTTACTGGAGCTAGTCGATAATCAAGACGGAGAACAACTCTTTTCTCCATTTCCCCCTTGGAATTAGGCGCCTCATCCTCGCTATAGGCATCCATTAAGAAGGTTAGGGCGCAGCGATCAACCCCAGCTGCAGGCTCAATAACATAGGGAAACCAGCGCTCATTTTTTTCTTGGTCAAAGAAGGAGAGATCTTTACCTGACTTTTCAGAGTGGGCCTTTAGATCAAAGTTGGTTCGATTGGCAATTCCCTCAAGCTCTCCCCAGTGGGTTCCGGCAAATTCAAAGTTGTATTCAATATCAACAGTTCGCTTGGAGTAATGGGAGAGTTTCTCCTTCGGATGTTCAAACAAACGAAGGCGCTGCGGATTGATTCCTAA